>JBIPNA010000401.1:0-3288 GCA_044375665.1 Catalimonadaceae bacterium | reverse complement strand
ATTTTCCCTCACCATTCTGGACAGCAATCAGTGTAAAGCCAATGCCAGAATTGAGTTGAGAGATGGAAGATTAAAGGCAAACCTGGCCATCCTTAATGCAGGAAATCTTTGTGCACCCCAAAACCTGCAGCTCCAAAACAATTCCCTCAATGCACAAAAAAGCCGTTTTGTCTGGGGAGCCGATTCCATTGATGTGGAGGGAAGTGCTTCTGTTCCTTTGGCCGTTAGTGATGCAGGACAATACATCATTACATTAAAAGTTTTTAGTGATACAGCTTGTGTAAACCTCGATCAAACCACAAAAACCATCGTCCTGGGAGGAATTAAATCTATCCCAACATTAAATCAGGGCTATTGCCCCGGCGACACGGTTGTCCTTCAAAGCATTAAAAAACCTGGATATCGCTATCTTTGGGAAAGCCCGGCATTTCCATTAACCAGCGATTCTTCAAAAGGCCGCGTCTTTCGACCTGCCGACACCATCCTGGTTCGGGTTGCGCTGCTTGACTCATTCCAATGTACCGGACTACAGACATTTCAACTCATCCCTCAAAAACCTGAAGCCAGATTTGAAACCATTTCCAGGTTTGATACCTGCCTGGATATTCTTAATTACGAATTCCGGGCTTTGGCGGGACCCGATTTAACCTATTCGTGGAAAATTGATACCTCAGGGCCTTTTTCAGGATCGGCTATTCAATACCGTTTTCCGGAAAGAAAAACATATAACCTTCAATTGATTGCATCGCAGAACCAATGCCGTGACACATTGACTCAGACAGTTCCGGTTTTTGATGCGCCCTTGGTCCTTAAAGCAAGTTTTTCCATTCAGCCCAACTACAACAACTGTATCGGACTGCCGGTAGTAAGTATTAAAAACGAAAGTATTGGGGCCGATCGGTTCATCTGGAAATGGGATGGCAATACAGATCGCAGTGCTCAACCCAAAATACCCATCAGGGATGCCGGCAACCTGACCGTTCAGCTTTTGGCTTACAAGGGCCTGTGCCTGAGTGATACAACCTTGTCTGTTGACATCCAGCCAATTGCCCCCCCTAACCTGATTACCCCCAACGCAGACGGAAAAAATGACCGGCTCATTATTGAAAATTTACCTGGCCAAACAGCTATAGAAATCAGAAACCGTTGGGGACAAACAATTTTCTCTTCAGACAACTATGGAAACAACTGGGAGCCAGATGGGACGTTTGACACCGGGTTTTATGTTTTGAAGCTACCATCAGGCGAAGAATGCCGGTCCTGGTTGCAGGTATTCCGGAAATGAGGGCTAATATTGCGAACCATCAATCAAAACGGCCTGTTTCATACCACCGGATTTGATTGGAAACACCATGGACGACATAAAAAAAATAGCCATCATTGTTGCTGCTGGTTCCGGATCCCGGATGGGTGGACCAGTTCCCAAGCAGTTTCAAAACCTGGCTGGAATTCCTTTGGCTGTTCATCCCGGACTTCGTTTCCGGGAATTTGATCCTGATATGGAGTTGATTTATGTGATCGGAAGTGGCACTGCCCAAATCTGGGAGTCACTGTTGAAAATACACTTTCCATCTGGAGGCTGGAGGTTGTGCATGGGTGGGAAATCGAGGTTTGAGTCGGTGCGGAATGGGATCCGAAGCATCAGGGATGAGGATGCACTGGTTGCAATCCATGATGGAGCCCGGCCGTTTATTGACCCCCAACTAATTCATTTGGGATTTTTAAAGGCATTCGAAAAGGGAAATGCTGTATTCTCGGTGCCGGTCAAAGAATCGATTCGAATTCAGAAAGAAGGCAGCCAAAGTCATGCGCTGGACAGAAGTCTTTACCATTTTGTACAAACCCCACAGATTTTCTGGCAGAAGGATTTGAAAAAGGTTTATCAGCAGGAAGACGATGCCCAGTTTTCTGACGATGCCTCAGTAATGGAATTAGCAGGTCATACCATACACCTGGTTGAAGGTAATTTTCAAAACATTAAAGTAACGACACCTGAAGATTGGTGGGTAGCCCAACAGATTCTGGAGCAAAGGAAGGAAGCGGAAAAAAGGCATGCACACAGCGATCAATAAGTTCTCCGCCAACGATCAAAAACCTTCGGCCCAAACCTCCATCCTGATTCAGCTTGCCTTGCCAGTAATCCTGAGTCAGGTTAGCCACACTTTTGTAGGACTGGCTGACACCCTTATGGTTGGTAGAACCGGAAATGTAACTGCTCTGGCAGCATCTGCTTTGGGCAACAATATATTCTCCATCCCAATAGTGTTTGCTGTTGGACTTTCTTACGCAGTTACGCCAAAAGTTTCGGAGTTTCTGGCAAGAGGAGATGGCGAAACCTGCCATAAATTTTTGCGAAACTCTTTGATCAACAACCAATTATGGGCGTTGATTCTGATGGCCATATTGTTTCTGCTCCTTCCGTTTTCCGGCACACTGGGGCAGGCAGAAGAAGTCCTTCAACTGGCAGTTCCGTTTTTCAAACTCCAGGTTTGGAGCCTGCCCGGAATCATGCTTTTTCAGACATTCCGGCAATTTTTTGATGGTCTTGGTGATACAAAACCTGGAATGGTGGTAAGCATCGCGGCCAATTTGTTAAATGTGCTTTTGAACTATCTGCTGATATTCGGGAACTTTGGTTTTCCGGAACTTGGTTTGTTTGGAGCAGGCATATCCAACTGTATTTCCCGATGGATAATGGGAATAGGAATGATGGTCTGGTATTTTCTTGATCCAAAAATGAAGGAATGGAGAAAATTATCCCTTATCCGAATGCCCGATATTGGGAGCATCCGTCTTTTAAATGAGCTGGGGTTGCCGGTTGCATTACAGTTTCTTTTTGAGGTCGGCGCATTTTCATTTACTTCCGTTCTTGTTGGACAAATGGGAAAAGAATCTCTTGCAGCCCACCAGATTGTTATCTCCATCGCATCTTTTACCTATATGATGAGTAGCGGGATTGCTGCAGCCTCCTCAATCCGGGTCGGCCATTTTCTGGGTTTGAAAAACCAACCAATGTTGCGGTATTCCGGCGTTCTGGCTTTTCGGCTCGCTGCTGTTTTTATGGGCTCCATGGCATTCCTGATGTATTTGGGAAGCGCATGGATTCCTTCATTGTTTATTTCAAATGCAGAAGTTCTGAAAATTGGAAGTCAGCTTTTTTTGGTTGCTGCGTTTTTTCAGGTTAGTGATGGAATCCAGGTGGTGGGGCTTGGCAGCCTGAGAGGAATATCCGATGTTCGGATTCCGACATGGATAACATTGGTCGCCTACTGGGTCATTGCTATCCCG
>JBIPNA010000068.1:0-12514 GCA_044375665.1 Catalimonadaceae bacterium | reverse complement strand
GCTACTTTACAATCGAGCCCTACCACTTTTTTGAAAGTACCTCTTTGATAATGGTGTGGTCCAGACTCAACTCGGCATACATCTTTTTGAGCCTCGCATTCTCTTCTTCCAGCTCTTTAAGCCGCTTAATATCGGAGGCTTGCATGCCACCATATTTGCTCTTCCAGTTGTAAAATGTGGGCTGACTAATGCCCATCTCACGGCATATGTCGGCCACTTTCATACCCGCTTCCTGCCTTTTGAGCGTCTCCAAAATCTGGTGCTCACTGAATTTGTTTTTCTTCATCTCGAAAAATTGGTAAGTAAAATTGACTCTTTTAAGGCCAACCCTCTACTTTTATCTTGTCCAATTTTCCCGTCCAAGTACCATGCACCTTCACTTCAGCATTACCGGCAGCAGGTAGCCGGAATCGTAGGTATTGCTTCCCGTCTGAGGGATTTGGAAAAACCTGAACCTGCCAGGGATCAGCTGCAGGGCTAGCCTCATCGGCAGAAGTAATGATGTCGGTGTATTTGTAATGGTCAACGCTGGTGATGGGCCAGGCATACTCTGTGCCGTCATTGAGTCTGAGTCGGGCCTGATTATTGGCGAAATCCATATGCTTAACCTGCTGGAGAGGATAAACTCCCTGAGTTCCATCGGTGAAGCGAAAAAAGAGATATTGCTGGGCTGATGCATTTCCTGAAAGACAAATCAGCAAAACGAAGAGGGACAAAATCAGGGCTTTTTTCATGTCATTGTATTATGGGATGCAAAAAAACAAATCCTTAAAAGCCCCTGCAAATCAAATGGATGAAATTCAAGATGGGTGGATAGCCGGATAAAATTCTACCACAAGGGATGTGTTTTTCCTGACCGATGATTGGACTGCAGCAAAAAAAGTTTCCAAAACGGAGATGCCTGTTGCCGCAATTGGCAGGGGGCTTCAATTTTCAGGCCTCTGGACATTCGTGCCAACTGCGGCAACAGGCTACGGATTATTTCGGAAAATCCGAATAGGATGGTTATCGCGCAACCGAAATGAGGTGTTAGATGAATTCTGTTCGGCGTCCATTGCCGCCTGACTGCAGGAATTGAGATATGAAGAGGTGTTTTCTTTCTGAAATCTCTGCGCACAATTTCAAATTCCAGAAGCACGCCGGATTTCCATTCAAGCGCCTCAATCCTTCACAAAACGCTCCTGATACCAGCCCTTATTGGTAAAAGCCCAGATGACATATAGCCCGGCGGGAATTCCGCCCAGGGAAAGCCGGGAATCAGCCGATTCCTTCAGCAGCCGGCCATCCGGGCCATACAGAAACAAGTGCCTGATTTCGCTGCCGGGTAGTACGACCGCAATACTTTCGGCGGCAGGAACGGGATGCAGAATCAGTCGCATCCCTGCTTGCTCCCTTTTCGGAAGGGAGTTGGTAAAATTCACAGACTCCGACAATAACCTTCCCGCAAGCAGGTAGGCCTTCGCCGGATTGGGCAGCTGATTGAGGAGCACGCAAATCACCATACCCGTGGCTGTGTCGTACATCATCGATGAGTTATAGCCTCCCCAGATGGTACCGCCGTGCTGCCATACCGTTCGGTTTTCAATCTGCGTTTCGCCGATGCCCATGCCATAATTTCCGCTGCCTACAAAGGTGATCATCTCCTGAAAGGCAGCTTCACCCAACACTTCACCACCCATGAGCGAGCGGTACCAGTGCACCATTTCATCGGCGGTGGAGTACATGGCACCGGCCGCCCAGGCGGCACTGTTCAGCGACTTTCTGGGGATGGAATGGTTGTTCACACCGGCCTGCCAGGGTTGGGCCACGGGAAAAAGGATGCTGTCGTAAACATCGAGAAAGGTGCTGTCCATGTTCAGCGGTGTGAGAATGCTGTCGCGCAGAAGTTCACCGTACGGTTTGCCGGTGGCTGCTTCGGCAATCATCCCGGCCAGCAGGTAATTGGTGTTGCAGTAATTCCATCCTGTGCCGGGTGCAAAAAGCGGGGGGCCTGCCCAGGTCATCAGTTCGGCCGGGGTGAAAATGCGGTTGGGATTGGTGAGAATGGAATCCGGGTAACCGGGTACGCTTGTCACATCGGCCAGACCGGTGGTGTGGTTGAGCAACTGCCGGATGGTGATATCGGGATTGATGTTGTTGAATGGTGGCAAGAATCGGTGCAGAGAATCGCTCAGGCGGATGATGTTTTTCTCTGCCAGTTTCAGCATCAGTACGGCGGTAAACAGCTTGGTATTGCTGGCAATGCCAAACACCATATCGGAACGAATGGGCGTGCCCGGATGCGAAATGCCGCTAACCCCCTTCCAGGTTCCCATGCCGGGGTGATGGATACTGACTGAAATGCCTTTCAGGTTATTGGCAAGGCGGAAGCTGTCCACCTGTTGCTGCAGCCTGAGCGAAAGCGAAGAAGGAAATGACTGCGCGAGCACCAGGCCGGGAAGCAGGAAAAGACCGAGAAGAAGATTTTTCATTGCGTTCTGAATTTTTCAGGCATTGGAAGGCAAAATAGGGAAAAGGGTTTAATTCCGTATTACACCAGGATGTTGCATAGGAAAACCGATTCCGAGCTCAAATAGTTGCAAATCAATGGATAAATAAGTTTGGCTGGAGCATAAATCCGGACTTTAGTGCATGTTTTACCGTATTTTCCTTTCAGTTCGAGGTAGTAGTTCGTGTCAACATGAACCAGAACAGAGGAATATCTGGGAAAAATGACCCATTCCCGCGTGAGCGGGCGAAGCGGTTATGGCGCAGCCATTTGAGCGAAGCACGCGACCCACGCTTAAAGCGTGGGACACGCCCACAAAAATTAAAGCTCAATCAGGGGTAAAGGGATCATGAAACAGTTTATCACGATGTTACATGCCGCATTCCGGTCAATCAGTCCGCTCATAAAATTCGCAATTTTTGACAAGTACTCAGCCTGTATTCCCTGATAGTTTTGTACGAAAACGATCATGCGAGCTAAGCTGATTCTATTAGCAATACTTTTTTCGGAAGTTTGCAGGGCACAATTTACCTGGACCAACCTGCCGTCGGCTCCCTTTAATTCTGCCAAACAGGATGGCATTTTTTTCCTCAACCGCGACACCGGATGGGCGGTAAATGGTTCCGGCCGGATATTCAAAACCCTGAACGGCGGAAGCAGCTGGATTCAGCAGCGAAACAGCCCCGGCACCTATTTCAGGGCGGTGACATTCCTCAATTCTCAGATAGGCTTTGCAGGCAATGTGGGACCGGATTATTTTCCCAATGTGACCGATGCCAATCCCCTGTACCGCAGCGTGGATGGCGGCAACAGCTGGACCGATGTTACCGCGTCCATCAGCGGGCCGGTACCCGTGGGAATCTGCGGCATTCAGGCGCTTAACGACAGCGTTGTTTATGCCGCCGGCCGTGTGGGAGGTCCGCCCATCCTCATCAAGAGCACCAATGCTGGTGAAACCTGGCAGGGAAGCGATTTGTCGGACCACTGTCAGATGATTCTGGATGTCTGGTTTGTATCACCGGATACCGGCTTTGTTTTCGCGGGTACCAGCCTGAATGTGGCCGCATCATCGGCCCGCATCCTCCGTACCACCGACGGCGGCCTTAGCTGGACTGATGTGTACACATCTTCTCGTCCTTCCGAAATTATGTGGAAAGCCTGGTTTCCTTCCCGGAAAATTGGCTATGCCAGCATTCAGAGCTACAGCACCAGCAGCACCCAGCGCTACATCGCCAAAACCACCGACGGCGGTGCAAACTGGACCGAACTTCCTCTGGTAAATACCGGAATCCGGGAATTTGGAATCGGATTTATCAACGATTCCGTGGGTTGGGTTGGCGGTGAAAATACGGGTTATCAGACGCTGAACGGCGGCCAGACCTGGACAAACAAAAACATCGGCCAGTATGCCAATAAATTCAGCATTGTAAAAAACAGCGACGGCAGCCAGACCGCCTTCGCCATTGGCCTGCGGATTTTTAAAATGAGCACCTCTGCTCCCACAAGCATTTCCGTTCCTGCAAAAGCAGAAGCTGCACAGCTCGTTTATCCCAATCCCGCCGCAACCGGAAGCTACATCTCCTTTTCCCTGGAAAAACTGCCGGGTAAAATTGTGAAGGCCGAACTGATTTCAGCCGACGGCAAATCCAAAAGCGATTTATTCTCAGGTTTTTATCCCGGCACCCGCGAATCGCCTTTTCTATTCCCGCTTCCTTTAGTTGCTGCCGGAAAATACCTAGTCCGCTTTACGGATGAAAAAGGAAAGCATCAGCAGCAGGAACTGATTATCACCCCTTAACAAAGTAAGCCAACATGAAACGGAGCATTTGCCTGTCCATTTTTTTATTTCTCTTTTCCCTGCTGCATGCCCAGGAAAAACTGGGCCGTAAGCCCTGGTTCGGTGCTCAGTTTGCCTCCAACGATGAAGGCAAAAAAACCGGCTGCCTCGTCACTCGAATCGGTGGCGGTACAAGCGAGGCATTGAAGCTGCAGAATTAAAGGGGATAATCCTGAATACGAATGAAAAAAAATCATATACAGTGTTTTAATTTACCCTCTGTAAGCAACCTGAAAATTAGAATCTTGAAATTTGCCCATACCATACTTATTGTTTGTGCCTGCTGCATGACTGTCTTTGTCTGCTCCGCACAGCCCACCAGCTGGAGCAACCACGGCGGTAACCAGAAACGAAATGGCTTGAGTCCGGTGGTCGGGCCGTCGACTTTTTCTCAGCTCTGGAATAACGCCCGTCCCGGTGTGTTTGGTATGCCGGGTTTGATTGAAGGCAACCGCTTTGTCACGATGCGCTTTAAGTCGCTCACCAATGCACCGGTGGAGTGTTTGAATCTCAGCACAGGTGCACTGCTGTGGAGCAGGGATGTAACCGGCGGAACCGGCCGCTCCCTGCCTGTAGGAATAAAAAACGGAAAGGTATTTGTGGTTCGCCTGCTTGAATCAGCCAATGATTCCCTGTTTGCACTGGATGCCGCTACCGGAAACCGTCTTTGGACATCTCCCTTGTGTGTGTCAACCTACATAACTGAAAGTGCCAATTTTGATAACAACGGCAATCTGATCCTTACCTACATCAACAAGATGCGCTGCATCAGTCATGTGGATGGTTCCCTGATCTGGGAAAATAATTTCATAGGGCTGGCATCCGGCAGTGCAGAAATGAGCATCAACCCTGAAAATAATACCGGCTATACTATGGATCAGATCGGCGGGGTGTACTACATCTGGGCCTGGGATCTCAACAATGGCAACAAAAAATACAAACACATCATCAGCAATCCCAGCGGCGACTCTCAGCAGACCTGTCCCGTTTACATCGGAAAAGACGGCACTGTTTTCGTATATAATTCTTCCGATAATGTTTCGGCGTATTCCGATAACGGCATTCAGCTTACCCAGTTGTGGAGCACCGATATTGGTACCAGCTATCCTTTCAGCTATTGCTGTGTGGGGCCCGACAACAGCTTTTATGTTCCTTCGGAATCCAGAATCCTTCGCTTCAATCCGCTAAACGGCGCCCTGGTGGATTCGTCGGAAACCATAGGATTAACAACGTTCAATTTTATCCGGCTTTCGGCCGATGCCAGCGGTAAAATTTTTGCCAGCAATGCCGAAAACAATATTTATGCTTTCAGCGCCGGCCTCCAGACTTTGTGGTCGGACTTTATTCCCAACAACAATACCTGCGGGGTTGCCATCGGTTCCAACGGGGTTATGGTGGTTTCGGGTTCGGGTGTGATTAAGGCATATTCTTCCGGTTGCAAGGGACTGATTCAGGCATCCTCTGATACATGTGAAGGAAATCAGGTGGCGTTTTCCGTCCTTGGTCCTGCCCTGCAGGCTATTTCCTGGAACTTCGACGATCCGGGCAGTGGCGCAGCCAACACCAGCACAGCGCAAACACCGGTTCATGTATTTTCTGACAGCGGCACTTTTCAGGTTCAGGCCATTGCCACTTTTGCCTGTGGCGTGGATACACTGAATTATACCATCCGCATTGCCGATTGTTCCTGCACCGGAAACATCGCGGCCAGCGTGCCGGATTCCTGCGGGGAGACAATTTCCTTTTCCGTAGAATCCGACAAAAGTCTTCTGCTGGTCAGCTGGAATTTCGGAAATCCGGCCAGCGGAGCCCTGAACTCTTCTTCGGAGTTTGCGCCTGTCCATCGCTACGGGGCTTCGGGCAATTACAAATTGAGGGCCATTGCACTTTTCGACTGCGGTCTGGATACGCTGGAGAAAAACCTCACCATTCGCCTCTGCGAAAAAGCACCCTGTGAAATTTTCATTCCCAATGCCCTTACGCCCAACGGAGACGGTGTGAATGAAGGATTCTGTCCCAGGGCAAACTGTGCATTTGAGGAATACGAACTTCAGTTGTACAACCGCTGGGGTCAGCAGATTTTCCAAAGCAAAAATCCGGGAGAGGAGTGGATGCCCGGAGTTGAAGGACAAGCCGGGGTTGTGTATTTCTACACCATTCGCTACCGCTTTGCAGGCGGGCAGACCGCACAGGAGAAAGGTACGCTTACGCTGCTGGGCAAACAGCAGTAATCCTGTATGCGCAGCAGCGGTGGGGCACGACTTCCTTCGGTGCTTACCTCTCAGATTACATCAAGACCGGAAGCTGAGAAAGAAGCAGCAATTGTACTGATTCCGAACCCCGCCGCTGAGTGCCTCGGCGTTTCAGGCCTGAAGAACTCACAGCCTTACGCCATTATCCCAGATAATGCATTAGAACTTCGTTATGAGAGCCTAACATGCAATAAATCAGCGCCTTTTATTCGAAATTCGTAGCAGCGCTACGGATACAGAAGAAAAGGTGGCGAAGCCTCTGATTTGTCCGCCGCGGCGGATAGGCTAGGAATACCTGCCTGTGGCAGACAGGGATTTTCTAATGCGTTTTCTGGGTTCAAGACCTTTCGGTTCCAAAAGAACTGATTCCAGTTTTATTTTTGGGCGCATGCCCACGCCGGGCGTGGGCACCGGGTGTTTTTCTCCAATCTTTTCCCTGCGGTCAAAGGATTTCCGCATCACCCCCTGGCGCAAAAAAAAGCAACTTTTGACAAGTGCCCTTGTGCCTTGGACAGATTTCTTTGTGCATATTGTTCCTGAAAAAGGAATTGAATTTCATCTTGAAATTAATGATTGCCTTGAAAATTCATCTTCCGGCTTTGCTACAGCGAATAACCGTATGCTTTTTGTTGTTTGCATCTGGCAATTTCCTGCTGCATGCCCAGGAAAAACTGGCCCGCAAACCCTGGTTCGGTGCGCAGTTCACCTACACCGATGAAGGCAAAAAGACTGGCTGCCTCGTCACCCGCGTCGCCGGCGGTACAAGCGAGGCACTGAAGCTGCAGAAAGACGACATCCTCACCCACATCGGCAATTCTCCCATTGCCGCCTGGACGGAAATTCCCGAGAAATTTTCCCCATTCAAAATGGATGAGGTAATGGAGGTGAAAATCATCCGAAACAAAAAGGAAATGAAGCTTCGGGCAAAAGTGCTGGGCCGCCCCTTCGAAACCGACGACAATGCAGAAGTCATCTACGACCAGGCTCCGTACCGGGGAGGTCTGCTTCGGGTAATTGTAAACAAGCCTCGGAAGGAAGGCAAAATGCCGGCCATGCTGTTCATTCCGGGATATACCTGCAGCAGCATCGACAACCTGAAATCCGACAATCCCTATAAACGCATTGTGGATGCCTATGTGGATGCGGGCTATGTAACGCTGCGGATTGAGAAAAGCGGTCTGGGCGACAGCAAAAATACGCCTCCCTGCCAAAGCTGCGATCTGAAGGATGAGGTGGAAAACTTTGAGGTCGGGCTGAAAAAGCTTCAAAGTCTTCCCTTCGTGGATACCACAAAAATCATCATCGTGGGCCATTCCATGGGCGGCATTGTGGCGCCGGCCTTAAGTGCCCGGCACAAGGTAGCCGGTGTGGTGGTTTTTGGCACGACCGCCAAATCATGGTTTGAATATCAGATTGAAATGTACCGGGTGCAAAATGCCCTGGCCGGCATGAATCCCATTGAAGTGGAGCAATCGGTGCTGGAGCAATACGACTTAAACTACCGCTACTATGTAAAAAAAGAAAAGCTGGAAGACATGGCAAAAGATCCTAAATCGGACAGCCTCCTTAGGACCGTCTGGGGTTACGACGGAAAGGGTAAAATCTACGACCGCAATGCCGAATACTGGCGGCAGGTGCAGGATTATCCGCACCTTGAAAACTGGAAAAACACTTCAGCCAAAGTGCTGGTTCAGTTTGGAGAATCGGATTTTCAGGCTTTCTCCCGGGCCGATCATCAGCAGATTGTAAACACGGTAAATCACTTTCATCCCGGTCAGGCACAGCTGAAAACCTATCCGCTTACCGACCACTATTTTGCCAAATCCGGAACCATGCAGGAGGCTTACGACAAGTTTGCTGCCGGCAAATACCAGCAGCTGTTTGAAGAATACAACCCCGAAGTGGGACTTTCCGCTGTGGCCTGGAGCAACGAGGTAATCAACAACAAAGACAGTTCAGCGAAGAAGCCAAACCGCGGATGGCAAAAACTGAAGACCGAAAAATACCCCGGAAAGCAGGACGACATTGTTTTCATCAACGAAAAAGAAGGTTGGTATGTAAACGGCTACGGCAAAATTTTCCATACCCGCGATGGCGGCCTGAGCTGGGAAAAACAGCTGGAGAAAAAGGGAACCTTTTTCCGCTGCATCGCTTTTCTGGATTCCCTGCGAGGCTTTGCCGGAACGGTGGGCACAGATTACTTCCCGAATGTGAGCGATACCATTCCTTTGTACGGAACCAGGGATGGAGGAAAAACCTGGAATCCTGTATCGTATTCAGGTCCATATGTGAAAGGACTTTGCGCCATTGATATTGTCAAAGAGCAATTTATCAATCACGGAAAAACAGATTATAAATACCACATCTATGCCGTTGGTAGGGTGGGTGCACCTGCCAACCGGATGGAGTCGCACGATGGCGGCCTGAGCTGGACATCCCATAGCATGAACAAGGATTGCAAAATGCTTTTTGATGTTAAAATGCTGGATAAGAACAAGGGTTTTGTTTGTGCCGCAACGGATGAGGACATAGAAAAATCAAATGCCCTGATTTTAAAAACCAGCGATGGTGGCAAAACCTGGAAAAAGGTTTATCAGTCGAATCGTCCTTTTGAAACAAGCTGGAAAGTATCCTTTCCAACAGAAAAAGTGGGCTATGCCACCATTCAATCCTACAACCCCGACCAAAATGTAAAGCAGCAGCGCATTGCCAAAACAACGGATGGCGGCGACAGCTGGAAAGAAATCAATCTGGTGGAGGATGCCGCAGCACGCCAATTTGGAATCGGGTTTATCGACGAAAATCACGGCTTTGTGGGAACGATGAACAGCGGCTACGAAACAAAAAATGGTGGATTAAGCTGGACGCCCATTCATCTGGGAATGGCTTGCAACAAAATCAGAATGTATAAAGATGCGAATGGTAAAATTTATGGTTATGCCATTGGTGTAGATGTATTGAAGGGGGAGTTTTAAAGTTTACAATAAAAAAAAATGAACTAATAATCTTAAAAAAATCTTGAAAAAAACAATTTATTCGCTACTTCTACTTTGCTCGATTATGAGTTCTGTAAGTGCGCAAAATAGCAAAGTAAAACCTGGCGACGATTTTTATCATTACGTTAATAAAGCTTGGCTTGATACCGCTAAAAATCCAACTTTATCATTAAAAATAATTGCAGAAAGAACTCATCAACAATTATTAAATGTTATTAAAAATAATGCTCAAAATAAACAGTTAATTAAAGGTTCACCAGAAGCTAAGTTGGCAGATTTATATAATAGTGGTATAGATACAACTGTAATAGAAAAACGCGGACTAACTCCATTATTAAATATTTTTAATAGGATTGATAAAATCAAAAACAGTGATGAATTTTTTAATCTTTTAGCTAAACTACATACCGAAGGACATCAGCATTTATTAGGTGTTGGCGTTATTCAAGATGAAAAAAATAGTGCGTATAATATCTTATCATTATCTCAAGATGGTTTAACAATAATGCCGTCCTCTCTTTATACTTTAGAAGGAGAAATTTTTGACAAAATCCGTAATAATTACAAACAATATATTCAAACACTTTTTGAATTGATTGGCTATTCTACCGAAAATGCTAAAAATATTGCCAATGATATATACGAATTTGATAAAGAATTGGCTAGCTCCTTCAAGTCAAATCATGATTTGACTTACTCTTCCGAATCAACCTACAATAAAATGTCTGTTTATGAATTGGAAAAGCTTACACCAAACATTAGGTGGTCAACTCTTTTTAAAATTATGAACATTAAAACAAGACAAGTTATCGTTGAAACTCCAAATTTTTATCAGAATTTAAATGCTCTAAAAGAGACTAAAGATTTAGAAATTTGGAAAAATAAGTTAAAGTCTCGAATCATTCTAAATAAAACCAAAGCTCTACCCTTCGCGTTTCGTGATGCACTAGCTGGACTCCGATCTGTGTTTGGAGGTGAAAAAACGCATATTCCGAGAACAGAAGATTTACTTGATGTATTTAATGGCGATTTGTTAGGGAAACTATATGTAAAAGAATACTTTAATGAAGAAACCAAAATAAAAGTAGAAGCTATGTGTGCTAACATTAAAGAAGCTTTTAAAAAGCGACTTGAAAACAATAAATGGCTAACTCTTGAAACCAAAAACAAAGCGCTTCAAAAACTTAATTCACTAACATTTAAAATTGGATACCCTAAAAAAATTAATACTTATGAAGGCTTAGTAGTGCAGCCGAATTTATTTTTCGAAAATACATCCAATAGGCGTGCCTATTCTTTTAAATTAGATGTTAATACAATTGATAAAAAAGCAGATAAGAATGTATGGGCTGGTGCATTAGCGCAAACTGTTAATGCTTTTTATGCCCCATCAGACAATGCAGTTGTATTGCCAGCTGGCATACTTCAGGAGCCAATTTTTAATACAAATGACAACGAAGCAAAATTATATGGTTCAATAGGATATATCATTGCTCATGAATTAACTCATGGTTTTGATAATAGCGGTAGAAAATATAATGATAAAGGGAACCTTGAAGATTGGTGGACTGATAAAGACGAAACATCATTTAATGAGAGGTGTGAAGGAATAAAAATCCAGTATGCTAAATATAAGGTCTTGGATAGTTTGTATATTAATGGACAGCAAACTTTATCCGAAAATATTGCAGACCTTGGTGGGCTTAGTATAGCCTATGATGCATATAAATTAACACGAACAGGTAAAGAAAATAGTAAAGATTTTGATAAACAATTTTTTATTTCATTTGCTAGAGTATGGGCTGAGAAGCTAACAGAACAGCAGCTTAAAAATTTGATTAGAAATGACAGTCACGCTCCGTCCCAATTTAGGGTTAATGGGGTACTTTCAAATTTTACTCCTTTTTATGATTTATTCAATCTAGATAAATCAGACAAACTTTACAAAGAAGAAAAAGATAGAATTTCAATTTGGTAAATTATATGTCAAATAACAACTATTTGTATATTAAATTAATCTTAAAAAAATCATGAAAAAAACAATTTATTCGCTACTTCTACTTTGCTCGATTATGAGTTCTCTCCATGCGCAACAAAAAGAAAACAACAACAAACAAGAAACTGTTAATGCCAAGTTAGCAGATTTTTCAATCAACAAATCTTCGACTGATGTTGAAATAAAACGAATTACTGAAATTTTAGAAAAGCAATATGAGATTCAGTTAAAAACATCCAAAATAAAACGGAATTTGAATAATGAAATTACCGCTATAAAAATAGATTACAAGTATAAGGATGGTAATGAAGTAAGTATCGTAAAAAAAAGAGATGAGCCAATTGATGAAATATTTATTAATAAAGAAAAGGGAACTATTGTGTTTCATACAGAAACTACCAATCAGAAGGGTGCGACGGTAACTAGCACAAGCATCAGTTTTTAATTTTGAAGATACAAAAAAACCATCGCCCATAGAATCCTGGGTGAAGGTAAATTTAGGAATGGCGTGTAATAAAATCCGAATTTACAAAGATGCCAATGGCAAAGTGTATGGGTATGCAATTGGTGTAGATGTGTTGAAGGGTGAATTTTAAAATTGTAAACGATAATTTGATAAAGCAATGGAAACATTAATAACCGATTTAAACTACTTAATCCGAAACCATTGGAAAACGATTTTCCTGGTCGTTTTGACTTTTTATTTTCTCTATTCCTGGCCGGATATCAAACAGGGAATCCTGGATGGATGGGCGGGAAAATAGAGCAGGTGGGATAGGTGAAAGCAACATACTGGATTCAGATTGAGCCCCAAAAAAGAGAATGGCAAATCGCCATATTGGTTTGGTATTATTTGGAAAGGAAATAATTTTATAAAAACCTAAGTTAAAACAGCTATGAAACGAACGAGAACAATTTTTCAATTTTTACTGGCAATGCTGGTTT
>JBIPNA010000400.1:0-3292 GCA_044375665.1 Catalimonadaceae bacterium | reverse complement strand
TGGCCCATCCTTCTAACTCCCCCGCTGAATAATGCTCCTCTGCCATCTTTTGTCCGTCGGGATAAAAAAATGTCCAAACGCCTTCCTTGTTCCCATCAACTGTTTGTCCATGGCTTTTGCTTTTTTTCTCTGTTTGGGTTTGGCCAATCAGGGAACCGGCAGAAGAACAAATAACCAGATAAACCAGCAGGATTCTTCTAGAAAGGTCGGACAGCTTTGGCATAGGTTCGACTGAAATATTCGGTGGAAAGCAGGTTTTCGGTAACACCCAGTTTTGATGAAGTATGGATAAATCTGACCTCTCCTTTGGCCGTAATCTCGGTAACCAAGCCCACGTGGGTAATGCCTTTCCCGATTTTGCGGTCAGAGAAAAATACGAGATCCCCCGGTTTTAATTCTCTTTTATCGATCATCCGGCCGATCTCGGCTTGTTGCCTGGCTGTCCGGGGAATTTTCAGACCTGCACTTTCAAAAGACAACATCATCAGCGCCGAACAATCAATGCCCAGCCTCGAAACACCTCCATCACGATGGGGAGTTCCCCTGTATGACCTGGCTGTCTGGATGACTTTTTCAATCTCTTTTTTATGCTGCCCTTTGGCCCGGGAACCTCTGTCAGGATCGCGGTGGAAAATCCTCGATAACCAACTGGTCCGTTTTCCCGATCCTCCCTGGCTACTGTTGTTCCTGCAACCCATCCCAAAAAGGAGGGCCAATCCGAAACAGCAAATCAATCCCCAATGGATAACCTGCCTTCCGGTTCTTTGCAGTTCGGGGAGCAATGTTTTCAAACAGTTGACAATTAGGAATTCAGAGGGTCAATATTAAAGTATCATTGTAAATCCTGCAACCCAAATCGACCCAATTTCGGATGGCTTCTTTGCCTGATTTGGGCTGGTCATTTCCAGAGCCACAGGTAATGCATTTATTTTTTTCCGGGATTCCACTTTCAGCTGCTTTTTTTGCAGCAATGCGATTAGTTCAAATTTTCATCCTTGGTGCTGTCATGATGTTGTTCATCGGTGGCTGCAGCCAGGACTCGGGCATCAGTTCTACTTTCGATGCTGCCAAACAAGCCGAAACAGATGCTGCCCTGCTCAAAGCCTGGTTTACCCAACGTGGTCTGACGGACAGTGTCACCCGGACAAACTCCGGACTATATTACCGCATCACAAAGCGTCAGCCAGATTCTGTAAAAGTGGAAAATGGAAACCGGGTTTTTGTGAATTATGAAGGCCGGCTGCTCAACGACACCGTATTTGGAAGTTCCTTAAAATCTGCCGTTCCATTTTCTTTTATCCCAGGCTCTGGGGGAACCATCGAAGCCTGGGAAGAAGGCATCCTCCTTTTCAGAAAAGGCGAAGAGGGCTATTTATACAGCCCTTCGGGCCTTGCTTATGGCAACAATTCCCGGGACAAAATTCCAGCCAATTCCTGTCTCCGGTTTTTTGTCAAGGTAGAAAACATCGAAAAATAGGCAGGTTAAGTCCCGAATTCCAATCCTTCAGGCGGCAATGCCAGTGAAAAAATTAGTTTTGCCCCTTCTATCCTGAATCTAATCCTAAAACCATACTGTAAAGACATGGCATACCAACTTCTAAAAGGAAAACGTGGCATCATTACCGGAGCCTTAGATCCAAACTCCATTGCCTGGAAAGTCGCTGAAAAGGTTCATGCCGAAGGAGGCCGGTTTGTTCTGACCAATGCCCCGCTGGCAATGCGGATGGGGAAAATCAACGAACTTGCTGCTGCCTGCCAGGCTGAAATTGTGCCTGCAGATGCCACTTCTGTCGAAGACCTGACGCAGCTGTTTACCAGATCTACCGAAATCCTTGGTGGAAAAATTGATTTTGTGCTTCATTCCATCGGGATGAGTCCCAACATCCGGAAAAGCAAACCTTACGAAGACCTCAACTACGAGTGGTTTATGAAAACCCTCGATGTGTCGGCATTGTCTTTTCACAAAATGATGCACGTAGGCGACAAACTTGACGCCCTCAATGAAGGCGGTTCTATTGTGGCCCTTAGCTACATTGCTGCTCAAAGGGTATTCCCTGATTATACAGACATGGCCCAGGCCAAGGCTACCCTCGAATCGATTGCCAGGAGTTTTGGTTATGTGCTTGGAAGAAAGAAAGGAATCCGGGTAAATACCATTTCCCAGTCACCCACCAAAACGACTGCCGGTCAGGGAATCGATGGTTTTGATGCTTTCTATACATATGCCGACAAAATGAGTGCCCTTGGAAATGCTTCTGCAGATGCCTGTGCGGATTATTGCATCACCTTGTTTTCAGACCTGACCCGTTCGGTTACCATGCAAAATCTGTTTCATGATGGCGGGTTCAGCTCTGCCGGAATCTCTGAATCCATCGTGGAGGCACTTTCGCCTAAAGAATAGGCTTTCTAAATACCTGTATTGCTGAAGGAAAGGCGGATGAAAATCTGCCTTTTTTATTTCCATTTCTTCCGGTTTTACAATCTTTTTTTTACCACAAAACTCTTTCGATGCTCAGGTGTGGGCCCCAAATCCTGAAGGGCCCGGATGTGTTCCGGCGTGGGATAGGCCATATTCCGCTCCCATCCATATCCAGGGTATTGAGCGGCCAGATTTTGCATCACCCTGTCCCTTTCATTTTTGGCCAGAATGGAAGCCGCTGCAATTCCCGCCACTTTTGCATCACCTTTTACCACACATTGGTACGGTACAAAAGGATAGGGTTTGAATCGGTTCCCATCCACGGCAATAAATTCCGGCTGAGGCTGAAGCTGTTCCAAAGCACGATGCATCGCCAGAATGGAAGCCTGCAAAATGTTGTAATGATCTATTTCAGCTGCTGTACAAAAGGCTACTGCCCATGCTATAGCTTGCGCCTGAATGTCTTTTTCAAGTTGAAGTCTGATTTCTTCATTCAGTTTCTTGGAGTCGTTCAGCCCGGGTAAATGGAAGTCCCGGGGTAGGATCACTGCTGCTGCATATACCGGGCCTGCAAGCGGTCCGCGGCCAGCCTCATCACAGCCAGCTTCAAGAATGGAAGGTTTACTTAAGAATCGCTCCATGCCGGCCGGCCGTATCGGGAAGGGATAACAAAAGTTTAAGGCGGGCCAGAGCTTCCTGGTTCTTGGGATGCAGAATGGCGGATTCGACGCCTTTTTTTTCAAATGTGGTCAGGTGCCAGGATAAGGATGCCCGGTCTTCCATTTTCGATTCCTGTGGATCTTCAATCAGATCGGAGGGCGACAGGTATTGAAAAGTAAGGGTCTCCAGTGGAACTTGCAGGCTATGGGTGAG
>JBIPNA010000211.1:0-6144 GCA_044375665.1 Catalimonadaceae bacterium | reverse complement strand
CCCTGCTTTCACCAACTTGTCCATGTTTTTCATATGGCCAGCAAAACAGGAATCCTTCCAGACCTTGTCAGTGGAAGCGTTTTTCCCTGTAACCAGCAAAACGAAAACATACATTTTCATCCCATATGCGTCGGCCCCCAATTTTTTTGCAAGGGTAGAATCATATTGGGGATTGGTCTTTTTGCTTTGGCCCAGACAATGAAGCTGGGTAAAAGGCACCAATAGTAGGGCAATGAAGAAGCTTCTAAGTAAATAAGGCATGGTTTTAATTGTTTTCAAAAATGATACGAATCCAAAATCAGGGCAATCGATAAATCCGGTAGCGGCTTGTTCGGTTTAGCCACCCGTTGAAATTGATGTACTCAATTCCGGAGGGTAAGTTACTGAATTCCAATTTCCCTCCATTCGATTCTAAAAATTCTGCCAGTTCTTCACTTTCTACCCAAACCCAAACTGGCATGCCAAATGTGTTTTGCTTCCATGGTTTCCTTTTGGGGATCCGATGCCGCCTGAGTTCAGAAACGGTATAAAAGCTGGCCAGGTTTTGGCCACTTTTAAACGGATCTTTTTTCTCGAACCAAAGTACAGCGGGCCGGTCAGATTTTTCATAGATGAATTTCCATGCCAAGCCGAGATCATGGGCAGGCCGAAAGCAGACCAGGAGCAGGCAAACACAATTCTGGAATACAAAAAGTCCGATAAAAATTTTCACAAACCGGGGGTTCGCAAAAAGTTTGGGGAGCCATGTGCGTAGAAATGCAATAAACCGGATTACAGCCAAAGGCAGAAACGGTGCCAGGGGGAAAAGAAATCGCCATTCTTTGTGTCCTACAAGTGCGTGCCCAAGGATAAACAAGCCGCAGCCCCATCCCAATAGCCTTTCTTTTTTCAAAAAAGGCAGAATTAAGAAACCAGGAAGAACAAGGAGGCTGAATGGGGGAATTAGTTTTTCAGCTCCTGTAGTAAAATACCAATACCATGGTTCGGTTCCAAACGAGGCTGCCACACCTTTGAATATGTTTTGTTCGAGGTAATTCCAGGGTGCGCAAACCCATTGTCCGTAGAACAAATAATCGAGAAAAGTGCCCATCAGAAACATGGATGCAAATCCGCCTGCCAGGGCAGCGAGTCTTTGCCATTTCCAGGGTTCCCATAGAAAAAAAGCTATTCCAAATCCTGCAAGGAAAAAGCCTGTCTGGTATCTGGCCAGGAAAGCGCAGCCGAGACAAACGCCAGTCCAAAAGCCCCTTTTTTCGTGCATGGCCAGGGTCATGGCGAGGGTAAGAAAAACGGCGCTGAATGATTCAGAGGAGAATCGAACATGGACAAAAACCAAAGGCCAGGCCAGGAAGCAGAGCAGGAGGTGCCACCTTGCTTCCTTTTGGTTTTGAAAAGAGAGTTTGTTGTGGAAAAACCAGAGACCAGCCATTGACATCAGGGCCATGACAAGCCGGAGGATAAATCCCAGATGATATGGGTTTCCAATTCCGATGATCTTTCCCAAATACAGCAACCCGTAAGCAAACCAAACCTGAAATGAGGGCCGCATCATGGCATGAAATTCCCAGGCCAGCCCTTCTTTTGATTGGTTCCCAAAAAGGTATTGTGTGAATTCAATAACCTGAAAATGCTCATCCGGATGCTGCCATCCCAGGCTGAACCATGCCGCCAAAAAATGCAGAACTAAGGCAACTGCGGAGGCCAGAACTAAAAATCGGATAGGTATTTTATCCTGCATCTGGGTTCAAAAAAAACCAAACCCTTCCATTTTAAAACAGAAAATGTAAAACAGGAAGTTGGCTGGTCCTGGTCGGTTGGTTTTTTTGAAATTTTCATTCAGCTGATGCAAGAAAACCATGTGTTTGATAGGAAGATTTTTTTCAATCGAACAGTCGGGAAATTGGAAGTTAATCTATTGTTTTTCAATATATTAAAAATCAGACCTGCAAAAAGCCTATTCCGAAAACTAAAATCCATTAAAATAACACTGCATTGTTTATCAAAATGGCAGGAGGAAATGCGGAAAGAAAAAGCAATTGTGACGTGCTATTTTTATATTTTTGCGTTACTGGCTTAACTAAAGCCATTGTACTTTTACTACCATACTTAAAACCGATGAAAAACGCAGCCCTTTCCATTTGTCTCGCCTTGATGGTTTTTCAAGGTACGGTCTATGCGAAACCCATTTCTGTAGTTCCGTCAATAACCAATACCGGAGCCGAAGATTCTGAAAACTTGTTGGCTACGAATCCTCCTTTTGAGGTTTTTCAAAGAGAAAAGCGGCTTGAAATTAAAATGGCTGTCGAGAACCAATCTGGTCGCGTATTCTTATTTGATATTCTTGGCAATAAAGTTTTAGAGGCGAATGCCAATGATGCCATCGATTGGTCTTTGGCCGGATTGAAGTCTGGTGTTTATTTTATTGTTTGGAAAGACGCTAAAGCTTCATTTACCAAAAAATTCCTGTACAAGCAGGAGGGTTAATCCTCCTTTACAAATACTTAGAAGAACCCTGGATTTTCCAGGGTTTTTTTGTGTTCCAATAAATGGAATTACAGTTCTTCGGTAATGATGTAATCCTCCTTTTTGTTTTGATTGGCCAGAATTTCACCCAGAAATCCCGCCAGAAACAACTGAACACCGACCACAATGGCAACCAGTGCAAGAAAGAATATAGGCTGGTCTACCACGTCCCTTACCCTAAGGTGATTGCGCAGGTTGTAAAGCTTTTCCCAAATCAGGTAAAGGGTAATGCCAAAGCCAAGCAGGAACGACAGTGTCCCAAGACTTCCAAAAAAGTGCATAGGGCGTTTTCGGAATTTGGAAACAAAACTGATGCTCAAAAGGTCGAGAAAACCATAAATGAACCTTTCCAATCCAAACTTTGTAACCCCATATTTCCTGGCTCTGTGTTCGACTACTGTTTCTGTAATGCGACCAAATCCATTTTGTTTGGCAATCATCGGAATATACCGGTGCATCTCTCCATACAGATGAATGGTTTTGACCACCTTTCCCTGATAGGCTTTCAGGCCACAATTGAAATCATGAAGGCGAATTCCTGAAAACCAACTTGTTACTCTGTTGAAGAGTTTGCTGGGAAGCGTTTTTGAAATAGGGTCAAAGCGCTTTTGTTTCCAGCCAGAAACAAGGTGATAGCCTTTATTGGCAATGAAATCATACAGTTTTGGGATTTCGTCCGGGCTATCCTGAAGGTCGGCATCCATGGTTATCACCACATTTCCGCTTGCATGCTGAAAGCCTAAATCAAGTGCCGCAGATTTGCCATAGTTCCTTCCAAACCGAAATCCCCTTACAACAGGGTATTGTTCCCAAAGCGACTGGATTACCTTCCAGCTATTGTCTGAGCTACCATCGTCGACAAAAATAATTTCATACTCCAGGTTCATATTTTTCATGACCCTGGCAATCCACGAACAAAGCTCAGGCAAGGATTCTTCCTCGTTGAAAAGGGGAATAATGATGGAAAGGTCTTTTTTCAAAAGTTTGCAGATTGAGGCTTAAACGTCAAATACATTCCTTTCTTTCTTAAGGAAAAAACCAAGAATGGCTCCAATAATCAACACAGAGAGCAAAGTGACAAACAATACCAAAGCAGCCAAAGGAATTGGTTGAAACATCGTGTCAATAATCTCCATGTTTTTAGAAATCATTTCATCGCTCATGTTTTGTTGTTCAAGCCGGACTTCTGCAAGGTTTTTTGCCTGTTCCACAAGTTTGGGATCCATTTGGAGATGAATAATGCTCAAAACCGCACTGATGACTCCGGAAACCAGGCCCAGCCAAAGGGAAACAGATATGATTTCTCCATGCTCCATCGTTCCTCCTGTTTCTTTTTTAAATGCCTCTGTGGCAAGATAAATTCCAAGGCCCATGATTAGGGTACTGACCCATCCATTGCTGGAGCCTGAGTAGTCGGTCAGTCCGGTATAAACCAAAGCGATACCTACCAGAAATGAAAGTAAACTGGTGAAGATTCCGAAACGAAGGCCAATTTTAAATTTAGATGGATTCATAGGTGCAAATCAACTACTTCCTTCTGAAAATCAAGGAAACCAAAGGAACCAAAATAAAGGAATAGAGTACCTTTTTTTTCACTTCATCCCAAATCATGAAAGATGGTTTGGTTTCCCGAAACTCTTGTAAAACCTTATCCAGATTGGGCATTTTAAGTCCTTCAGGTGCTTCTTTGTCTGCAATCTGCAGGTATTTTACACTGGATTGAAGGAAATGCTGGAATGGGAGAGGGTCAAAGCTTTCCAGGACCACGATCAATAATCCGGAAAGCAATCCACCCAACCAAATCATCAGGTTGCCCGCCATCAGGCCTTCCCAAAAGTGGAAAGTCCGTTCAGGTTTTCCGGCTCTGATTAAAATAATCATAAAAACCAGAACCACCACTGGAATCCAGACATCAAAGAAGCGCACCTTTGGTGGGATCAACCCCGGAGAAAAAACGAGATGAAAAAAGACTGCGCAGCCAACGCCGATCAGGATTCCTCCAAAAATAATCAGGCTCAGGTTTTTAAGGCTGCTCATTTAAAAGGGTTAGGCGTGGGTGTGGATGAAAACCGGTTTCTGTTGCTATGCCTTGAATGGCGCCCTTCAGAGGTTGCCCGAAGAATGGGGAATTGGTGGATTTCGATTGCCAGGTTTCGCGGGAAGGTGTCCAAATCTTATCGAGTGAGAAAACGGTAAATTCGGCTTTTGCGCCCACTTTTAAAGCAGAAAGTGGAAGTTCCAGAATCTGGCGGGGATTTTGAGAAAACAATTCTGAGATCCGGCCGGCAGAAATTCCGGGAACGAAATGAGAAACAGTTGAAAAGGTTGTCTCCAGACTGCTGATCCCAAATCCGGCATTGTCGAATTCCAATACCTTGTAATCTGAATGAAGTGGCCGGTGGTCACTTACGATGACATCGAGTCCTTCACGACAACTTTCAACGAGTGCAACCCTGTCTTCCTCAAGCCGGAAAGGTGGAAAAACTTTGTATGTCGTATCGAAATTATCAAGGACTTCATGGTTGAAAGCCAGTTGGTGCCCGGCAATGCTGAAACTTAGTCCTGGCAAAATTCTTCGTCCCCCCAAAGCAAGTTTTACACCTTCAGAACTGGATAAGCAGCTTAAATGCAGTTTTCCACCTGCGTATTCAAGTGCTGAGATGTCCCGCTGAACCATTAAAATTTCAGAAAGGGATGGAATTCCCTCAAGGCCCCGGCGATCTGAAACCACGCCCTCATGCATTTGCCCCCCTTCAAAAAGATCGGTCGTATTTGGGTTGTGGAAAAGTACCGCCCCGCTATGTTGGATGTATTGAAGTAGTCTGCAGAAAAATCCATTGTTCTCAATGGGATGAACTGAAGAAAAGGATTGGGCACCGGCTTGGCGGAGACGCAGAATTTCTGCCATTTTTTTTCTCTCCAGGCCTTGGGTAGCGGCAGCGGAAACCAAAATCTGAACTCCGGTGGGATGGTTGAGATGGGAATAAAAGTAAACCGACTCAATAGAATCCAGCACTGGTTTTGTGTCTGGTGTAATTTGTACTTTGGTGTAACCTCCGGCCGCTGCGGCTTTAAAAAAACTATCGAGGCTTTCGTTTTCTGTTTTTCCGGGTGCACCAAGGCGACATTGAAGATCTACGAAGCCCGTGGTAATCCAATCTCCATTCAAATTGAAAACGGGCTCTCCTTCCTGAGGAACCAAAGCCGAATCCCAGGCATCAACGACACCATTACAGATTCTGATGTCGATGTTTTGTCCATAGTTTGGATGGCCGGATTCGGCCCATTTTCCATTTTGAAGCAAAAAATTCATAGTGGCAGGGCTTGTTTGCCCGATTGAAAGCGCAGTACCAACATCTCGGCTGCAAACATCAGGATTGCCAGGCAAATGCACCATTTCCAATATGGAAAATCTCCATTTTTTTCAGATTTTAAAAAATCCTGCGAGGCATCTGCATCCACTTTTCTGATTTGAACCCAGGGCTTTCCGCTAAATGCCTGTTGCAATTGAGCAAATGAATGGAACTCTCCTTCCGATTCTTTTCCATGCCCATTGAATGCAACTACATCAAGGCGTTTGTTCCCTTGCTTAACTTCCCAGAAACCAGGATCTATGCCCTG
>JBIPNA010000201.1:0-6375 GCA_044375665.1 Catalimonadaceae bacterium | reverse complement strand
GTTTTCCAGTTTTTGGAGTTGAACCAGAATTCGCTTTCCGGCCTTTTCCAAAGCAGCAGGAATGTCCCCGCTTTGAACCAAAGAGTCGGTATTTACTTTTACTTTGGTGGCATCAGGCCGATAAAACAGGGTTTGGAAGTCGCTGGAAGAAGACATCAAAGCCATTTTGTAAAACAACGGAATAATGATGGGATGCCTGGCGAGGTTTCCCTGACTTGTGGAAACAGGCGAAGCCAGTACAAAAACATTTCCTTTGCCGAATTTTATCTGGGAGAGAAAAGGTTCTCCTGATTCAAATTTAAGATGCGATATCCCACCCTGGCATTTTAATCTGGGTGTAGTTTCAGGTTTAATAACCTGATTACCAATTTCTTTAAAAACGTCCTTGAAAAACAGATTTCCCTTTTCCGGAAGCTCTATTTTCGTGTTTTGTGGGTTGTTCCACAATTCTGTTTTTAACCCGGTCTCCTCCAAAAAAGGAAAGGTAGCATTTGAGTTTTGATCGGGAATGATGATCAGACCGGCCCCTTCTTTTACCTGCTCCAATAAGGCATTGGACAAGGCTTGCCCGGGATTGGTTCCGCCATTCAGGACCAGTAATTCACTTTCTTCAATTTGCGGATAATCGGGATTAGCTGTGAGACCAACCTGGTATTTAAACAAATCTGATTCCTGAAAAATTCTTGGAAGCAAGTCCGATTTCTGAGGCTCCAGGGCATAAATCCGAATTGGTTTTGGTAGTTTAAGGGTAAAGAAAAAGGTATTGTCGGCAGGAACTTCAGGGTCTTCAACCTGTATGGTGGCGCTCATTATTTTGCGGCCACCCGACCGAACGGGCAGGGAAATGACTGATGGGTTGCCTTTTTCGATTTTAATTGACTTCCCGGCCAGAAGGGTAGTTCCTTCAAACATCTGGATTCTTAGATTCCTGCTCGATTCCAGACCAGAATTTCTAACCCGAACCCGGATCTCGTTTTCCACTTTTTCTGCCCTGAGCGGTCCGGGAAGCCAGACCGAATCTACCCAGACATTACTATTGTTTTTATGTTCGATGGGGAACAATTGATACTTTATAGAGGAGTCCAATGGCCAGTTTTCAGGGTTTCCGGTCTGGCTTTTCTGAAAGTCGGATATCCACACAATCTGATTGGAGCTGCCCTGTTCAACAGAACTAAATTTGTGGTGCAACCTGCCCAGAATGGATTCTGAGGTTTTGCTTTTGTCGCTTTCAGGAACTTCCAGAATCTGGTCTTTGTAAGCCTGGGCAGATGTCCAGGTGTGCCGCACGTCAAAATCATTGGTCAGGAGCGAAAACCAACTTTTCTTATTGGCCCCTGAAGCAATTCCCTGAGCGATGGCCTGAGCTTTATCGAAGGCCCGGTTTCCGTCATCCGGAAGGAACATAGATGCCGAGTTATCCAAAAAAACGCCGATGTTCCCGAAAATCCGGTCTTCGGGCTTTCCGTTTTCTATGCCCTCTGTTGGTTGGGCAAAAGCCAAAACCAAAAAGGTGATTCCCAGCATTCTTAACAAAAGAACAAGCCAGTTTTTCAGGTTTCTGGACCGCGAAGTTTTTCTGACCACTTCTGTTAGAAGCTGGGTATTGGCAAACCAGATTTTTTCTGTGCGCTGAAGATTCACTAGATGAATAATCAGAGGAATGAGGAGTGCCGTCAGTCCCCAGAGCATGCCGGGGTTTTGAAATTGCATGTAGGATTTTTGTAAATGAAGAAATAAAATTTCGGCAAAAATGTATTTCACATCAGATTCTTTTGTTCTTTTGGTTTCGATTTTTGGAAAAATTTCCGGGTAATTTGTTTAACTCTCTGATAATTAAAATGATAAAACAGTTCCTCTTTTTTTGTCTTTTTCTTTCTTGCTGGAACGGTACATTTGGTCAAACTTTAAAAATTAAAAAGGTTGATGCCAATACCAATCCACTTGTAGATTCTTTAGTTGGAGGATTACTCGGTGCAGGTGTTGTTGTGGAAAACATCCGGTCCAACCTCAATGAGGACAACCGGGCTATCGGGACTTTTGATGCCCAATCCAATCAATTGCTGGGAATCAGATCCGGGCTTGTGATGGTTACGGGTTTTGCCGATACCATCCAATATGCCAATACCGCAGGTATTATGTCACATCAGATTGAATACGCGGATACCATTGATGGTTGCTCCATTGGCAGGCAAATGCTAAATGCTGTTCTTGAGTATACCAATACTGGTACTGGTACCCGAAGGGCAACTGATTGCGCAACCATTCAATTTGACATTATTCCGGCAACCGATTCCATTAAATTTAACTATGTATTCGCATCAGAAGAATACAACACTTTTGTTTGCTCCAACTTCAACGACATTTTTGGTTTTTTCATCCGTGGCCCAGGGATTCAGGGAGATTTAAGTCTTGGAACCGAATTTCCAAACACCAAGAATATTGCATTGATCCCCGGTACAGATTTGCCTGTAGCCATCAATACAGTAAACAATGGTACTCCAGGAAGCGGAACTCCGGACAATTGTACTTTTACACCACAAGGCATTGCGGCTTATATCGACAACACCAATCCAGCCAACAATCCTTTTATTCATCAGAGGTTGAAGTTTAATGGATTAACGAAAGTGTTGACAGCGGCTGTAAAAGTAATTCCCTGCCAGACTTACACACTTACGCTAACTATTACCGACGTTAATGACCGGGCATACGATTCCGGCGTTTTCATCGAAAAAGGATCGTTGCGTTCTTCAGGAGTTACTGCCGTTCAGTCCTCTGTATTTAATGTTCGCTTCCCTTATGCTATTGTGGACTGTAATCCTGGTAAGTTTATTTTCGAACGTTGTTCAACCAACACTATTGATCCGCTTGTCGCCAGATATAAATTAAGTGGAACTGCTGTAAACGGTGTTGATTATGCAAGACTCCTTCCAAATGGAAACACAACACTTTATCCTGATAGTTTTGTGCTTGCATCTGGTACCTATATCGACAGTATGACACTTGTCGGGCTTGACAATCCAACCTGGGAGAATGTACCTGAGAAAACTGTCATTATCAAATTCCTTAGTTCGACCCGTCCTTACATCAACGGCATCCCGAATTTCAGAGGAGATTCTACCATCTTAAAAATCCGTCGCAGGTATTCCTATACTGCAAGTCCAAATATTTCACTTTGCCGTGGAGATGATACTACATTAATTCCAGTTACGGCTTTGGATACCAGAGACCAGTATCACTGGACCGAATTGAATGCTCAGGGTGATACGACCGCAACAACAAGTCTTTCGTGTACAGATTGCCAGTCACCTGTATCAAGCGCAGTAAATACAACCACCTATGTTTTGTTCCTCAGGGATTCCCTTTCTGGTTGTAAAACGCTGGATACTGTAAAAGTCACAGTGTTTTCTGTGCCTACACTGGCCATGAGCACCAACAGGCCTGGCAATACCGTATGTAAAGGGGATGATATACGAATTTTTGCCAATCCGGGTCCAGTGGATACAACATGGGCTTATAAGTGGAAGGCACCCTTACCGGCCAACGGTTTGGGTGTAACCCAGGACAGTCTGACAAAAATCGATCTGGGAATTGTTTCCCATAACTTAAATCAATTCTATAAGGTTCGGGCGACAAATCCTTTGGGCTGTTTCATTGAAGATTCGCTGGAGGTAAGGATATTAACCAGGCCAATTTTCAAGCTTCCTGAGTTGGATACTGTATGTTACAAACAACCTTACAGAATTGTTCCTCTTGAACTTTCCGATACCCTAAAGACCGAGTTTTCCTGGAAAACAAATGCGGGAATCAACTTGCTTGATTCCATCAATCCCACCTTGACCATTTATCCAAGATTTTCGTCGAGGTATATTCTTGAGGGCCGAAACAATTGCGTTTCTGGCGGATTGGCGAAAGACACCTTTAACATCGTGGTCATTGATTCTATTTCTGCGGAGCATTCTTTTGTATATCAAAACGATAGCCTGACAGTAGCTCCGGTCGCCTTTAACGCTGAGTTTTATCCATTGTCTTTTAACAGAATATGGAAAGTATACAATGAGACGATGACCTGGGATACTGTTCTGGCTGGAACCAACCCATTGATCAATTTCAGACGTGGAGGTACATACACCAGTGATGTTGTGGTATTCAGTCAGCAAGGATCACATTATTGTGCAGATACAGTGCTGAAGAAGTTCACCATTCAACCCCTGGGTTCAGTTTTTGTTCCCTCGCTCGTGACAGATAATTCGGATAGCAGAAACTCAACTTTCCTGATTACAGCCCGTGACGAAAACGGAAATATTTTAAGAGAAATTAAGTCCGGAAGTCTGAAGGTGTTTAACCGTTGGGGCAAAAATGTCTATTCCAATGATACTTACGACAACGATTTGAACAATGCCAAACTGAAGGAAGACCTTGGTGACGGGATATATTTTTATGAGTATTCTGTGGCCAGGTACAATTACAAAACTTCGGGTTGGTTCCGAATTCAGCGCTGATTTTAAAAAGCCTCGCTCAAAAGCGAGGCTTTTTTTTGTAACTCGTCTGAAGAATAACCTTTGAAATTATCAGCCCTGGAAGGCCAATTCCCTACAATGCAACCCTGGAAAGATGCCCTGGCGCTGATGCGCATTCCATTTTCAGTTTTTCTTATGCCGGTTTTTTGGTTGGCTTTGGCCAGCATTCCATCCGGAGAATGGCATTGGCAGGAAGCAGTCTGGGTCTTTATTGTTCTGCATTTTTTGTTGTTCCCGGCAAGTAATGGATATAACTCCCTGATCGATAAAGATGATACGCCTGTTGGCGGATTAAGAAAGCCTCCTCAGGTGAATATGCAACTCCAGATTTTAGTTTTGGTTTTTGACCTTCTGGCCATTGGGTTTGGTTTTGCTTTGAATGTGTTTTTCGGATTCTTTGTATCTGTTTATTGGTTGGTTAGCCGGGCTTATAGTTCACCTCAGATTCGTTTAAAGAAGTACCCCTGGGTTTCCTGGCTTGTGGTTGCCTTGTTTCAGGGTGGCTGGACGGTTATGATGGTTTGGGCTGGTCTCATGGGGAGGGAGATTCCTTTGGAAGAAATGGGCTTATGGAGATGGCCACTGATTGCATCATTTTTTTTGGCAGGTTCTTATCCACTAACCCAGGTTTATCAGCATGAAAGTGATTCAAGACGTGGGGATCTTACTTTATCCCGAATTTTAGGGATTAAAGGAACTTTTGTTTTTGCCCAGATTTGGATGGTTGTCGGTGCTGCATTGCTGGTATTTTCTATGATAGCTGAAAATGCCATCGAACCTTTATTTCTCGTGGCAGCCGCCTCAATTCCATCCTTTTTATATTTTTTTTTGTGGACAAGAAGGGTTTGGATAGACCAGCAACAAGCTGATTTTGACAATACTATGAGGTACAATATAATCTCTTCCCTTTCCCTTTCTGTTGGATTTATATTATGGGTGTTCGTAAAAGTATTCGACGTTTCCCTTCATTTGCATCCGAATTTCTGAAAGTATGCAGCATTACGAAGTAACTGGAAAAAAAGACACCCGTTCCGGATTTGGAGTTGGTATGATGGACCTTGGGGAATCAAACCCCCATGTGGTCGCCCTTTGTGCCGACCTGACAGGTTCGCTGAAACTTACCGACTTTGCTAAAAAGTACCCCGACCGGTTTATTCAAACTGGTATCGCCGAAGCCAACATGATGGGGATGGCAGCTGGAATGACGATTGGAGGTAAAATTCCATTTACAGGAACCTTTGCAAATTTCTCAACTGGTCGTGTGTATGACCAGATCCGGCAATCCATTGCCTACTCAGGTAAGAATGTAAAGATCTGTGCTTCTCATGCAGGGCTGACTTTAGGAGAAGATGGCGCAACCCACCAGATTCTGGAAGATCTGGGTATGATGAAAATGCTCCCAAATATGACAGTCATCAATCCTTGTGATTTCAACCAGACACGCAAAGCCACCATTGCTATCGCTGAAATGGAAGGGCCGGTTTATCTTCGTTTTGGCCGGCCTGTAGTTCCGATTTTTATCCCAGAAACACTTCCCTTTGAAATTGGAAAAGGTATCGTTTTAAATCCGGGATCGGATGTCAGCATTTTTGCAACAGGACATCTTGTTTGGGAAGCCTTGCTTGCCTGTGAAAAGTTGGAAGCCGAAGGAATTTCAGCAGAAATCATCAATATACATACCATAAAACCCCTCGATACAGATCTAATTCTTGCCTCAGTGTTGAAAACGGGTTGTGCTGTATCGGCAGAGGAGCATCAGTTGAATGGCGGCCTCGGGGATAGTATTGCTCAATTTTTGTGCAGAAATTGCCCAAAACCTCTTGAAATGATTGGAGTACATGATCAATTCGGGGAAAGC
>JBIPNA010000067.1:0-12545 GCA_044375665.1 Catalimonadaceae bacterium | reverse complement strand
TAACAGTATGAAACGCTTTTAACTGTGGCCAGTTGGCGAATTTATCGCCCGAAAAACCGGGCAGGGTTAAGGTTGCACAAAAGAGAAACCAAACAAATAGGGCTGTTTTTTTCATAATGGTAAATGATAAAGGTCAAAGGTAGGGTTTTTTCTCTCTGCGGCCAGTTGGTCTCTTCAAAACCTATCCGAAAACACCTGGATTTTTTTTATCCCTGTGTGAACAGGAATAAGTTTTTATATCTTGCCATTTCTTGGTCTGTTATGAAAAAAACTATTCCATTTTTGATTTTTGCGGTTTGTCTGATGTTCTCTCATTGGGCCTCAGGCCAATCGGGAACGCCCACTTTTTCAGAAACCATTGCGCCCATTTTGTATAAAAACTGTACCGTCTGTCACCGGACAGGTGGCATCGGACCATTTGAAATCGAAAGTTATGCAGATGCCCAGAACAATGGGCTTGCCATCAGGACGGCGGTTCAGTCAGGATATATGCCCCCCTGGCCACCCGACACCACATACAGCCGGTTTTCCCACCAGCGGGTGCTTGGTCAGCAGCAAATCGCCGATATCGTTGCCTGGGTAGATGGGGGAATGCCTCAGGGAAATCCATCTCTTGAGCCACCCTTGCCTGTGTTCTCGGGCAATTCAGAATTGAGTCAGCCTGCTTCGGCCCGATACCGGATGCCGGCTTATACCGTTACTTCCGATGAAGACGACTACCGGGCCTTTGTCATCCCCAATCTTTCGACTGCCACCCAGGCTGTAACTGAAATACAGTTTTATCCCGGTAACAAACAGATTGTCCACCACATTCTCTTGTATTACGATACCACAGGCATTTGTCAGCAGCTTGACAATGCCGACCCACTTCCAGGTTATTCTGCTTTTGGCGGTATCGGAACACAGCAGCCCAAGCAAATGGGTGCCTGGGTGCCAGGTTCTCCGGCACTGCTTCTCCCTTCAAATTTCGGCATGCCCGCTTACCAGGGCGGGAAGTTCGTGATGCAGGTGCATTATGCACCGGGAAGCGCAGGTCTTGTAGACACAACCGCCTTTGAACTGGTATATAAACCCATCACATCTTCCATGCGGGAGGTTTTTCAGATTCCCATTCTCAACCACTTTACTTCCCTGGCAAATGGTCCTTTAACACTGCTGCCCAATCAGAAAAAAGTGTTTGTCGAGTCACAGATTTTGCCGATTCCCATTTCGGTTTTGGGTGTTACGCCCCATATGCACCTGATTGGCAGGAACAAAAAGGTCTATGCGTTCAAACCACTTTCCACCGATACCTTAAAAATTGTTCGTGTCAAGGACTGGAATTTTAACTGGCAAGGTCAATATATGTATCCCAGGCCTCTGGTTTTGCCAGCCGGAACAACCCTGCGGTCAGAAAGTCTTTACGACAATACCAGTCAGAATCCATTCAATCCGAGCAATCCTCCCCAGGCGGTATTTGCCGGCGAATCGACCCTGGATGAAATGATGATGACTTATTTCATGTTTGTGCCTTATCAAAGCGGAGACGAAAATCTGGTTTTAGATTCAGGTGTGGTTACATCTGTTGCACCTGTTTTTCGCAACAAGGATGAAATAGGCTGGACCTTGTGCCCAAATCCTTCTCTCGGCGATTTCTTCCTTGTTCCAGGCATAAAAGCAAGTCTGGAGCCGGCATTTTATGAAGTGGTTGATGCACGGGGGAAGAAAGTCTTTTCCGGGAAACTTGAGGGAGGTTCACCCGTTTGGGGAGTTGCCCACCGGATCCCTTCCCAATCCTGGAAACCCGGATTATATCAAGTGCGGATCGTTCAAAAAAGTGGTTCGGCTACTTTTTCTTTTCTGAAAAATTAGGCTTTTTCCCTTCGAACGACCTGTTCCCAAATGGAAAGCTCAAGCAAAGGTTTTCTGGGAAGCTGAAGGACAATCCAATAGCCGGTATATCCAGCAAGCAGTCCAAGAAGCATTCCTCCGGCAAGGTCTGAAGCCCAATGCTGTGCCAAAACCATACGGCTGAAAGCACAACCCAAAGCCAAAACAAGAACGCCTGATTTTATAGGAAAGCTTGCTTTCGGGAAAAGCAGGTCAACCAGCACAACGGCAGAAAAGACAGTAAGCGTATGGCCTGAAGGAAAGGTGTTGAAATGATGAACCTTTACCCCTGTGAAAGTTTCGATTCCGATCCCTTTTCTGGAAAAATATTCCAGCGGACGGGGTGCCCCTTTCATCCATCCCAATTTGAACATCCAGGAATAACAGGCTCCGGAAAGCCAGACAAGACCAACCAGTAAGGTTTGTCTGAATGGTTGTTTTAATGTCAGCAGCAACAATAAGACCATGGTAAAAGCCTCGCCCAGGAACGAAAATGCCAGGGCAGGATATTTCCATTCCGGCCCAAAACTTTGGTTCACTTGCGTAAAAAGATATATATCCCCAATAGCAGCAGTCAGAATTCCAACAATGATGGCAGGGATGAGGATAAGGATGCTGATGAGGTGCCTTTGCCCTTTCATTACGCTTGGTTTTTGGTGGCGATTTCGTAAACCCCATACCCAAAAGCAGGCAGAAGAATTAAAATGCCGGCACTTCCGCCATCGCTTTCAAAAGTTGATGTCACATAAAATTCCGATGGTTTGCCTGTTCCGGCACGGGGAATAAGTTGACAGCGGTCTTCCAGAGAAATCCCCATTGATATCCAGGCATCTTTGGGAACCCTGATCCGAAGCGCAGCAGCCTGATCCTGAAAGCTGGCAACAACCAAAAACTTTTCTTTATCAGTATATCTTAAAAAAGCATAGGCTTTTTCTGAGGGATATTGAGTCTGGTTTTGGTTGGCATACTGAAGGTCATAAAAATGCCCATCCTGAAAAGCTGCATTTCCGGCATGAAGCTGAAGCAACTCCTGGTAAGCCTTGCGAAGTTTTAAAGTTTCAGAAGGCAGATTCTCCGGATTCCATGTGCCATGGTTATTCCAGGCAACTATGCCGGGAATGGAAAAATAGTCGAAGATGGTGGTTTTACCGTCATCTCCGGAAAAACCAGCACCACCTTCTGCCTTTTCACCCAATTCCTGTCCGGCATAAATCATTATGGGCCCTTTTCCCAACAAACAGGTGATGGCCATGGCAGGAAGCACTTTTTCAGGATTTTCTGCCACAAAAGGGGATGCCATTCTTTGCTCATCGTGGTTTTCCATGAACCTAAGCATCCGGTGCGAAATTCCTTCCTGACTTTGCCAGACCTGAGTGATCGAATTTGCATTGCCTTTTCCTTCACACAGGTCTCTCAGGACATCATACAAGCCTACCTTGTCGTACAAATAAGAGAAATGTCCTTCTTCCAAATGTCTCCGGTACAATTGCGGATTGTAAACCTCGCCGATAAAGAATACGGGGAACGCCGCCTGTATGCGTGGAATAACCCAGGCCCAGAATTCAATCGGAACCAACTCCACCATGTCACATCTAAAACCGTCAACACCTTTGGCAGCCCAAAATCGCAGTACCTGCTCCATATAAAACCAGGTTGGGGGAATTGGATGGAAGAAATGTGCACCATCACCCGGCCTGACGCCATAGTTGAGTTTGACTGTTTCGTACCAATCGGTTTCTGAAGGAAAAGCGGTGAAACAATCGTTTCCTGTGGCTTTTGCAGGGAATTCCCGATACGGGTCTTTTTTCGTCTGTAATGCTTCAGGAAGTTGAAGTTCCTGATTTGTGATGTAGTAATAATGGTTGTTGGGATGAAAGGACTCCGTTTGGAAATCATCCTGCCCCAGGTCCCTGAGCCCTAAGGATCGGGCTGCCGGACTATGATAAAGCCTTGCGGTATGGTTTGGGACAAAGTCTATGATGAGTTTCAGGCCAAGACCATGTATCCGGTCTCTGCAATCCTCGAATGCCTTCATTCGTTTGTCCGGGTTCCGGGCCAGGTCGGGATCAATGTCAAAAAAATCTGACACAGCATAGGGTGAACCGGCTTTTCCCTTAATGACAGAAGGATGGTCTCTTTCAATGCCCAGGGCATCGTAACTTGTTTGGGTGGCATGACGAAGTAATCCTGTCAGCCAAACAGCATTACAACCCAGGTCGGCAATGCTTTTCAGGGCAAGATTATTCAGGTCGTCCAGCGTGCCACAGCCATTTTCAGACCTGGAGCCATTCAAAACGGGATTGGGGTTTGGGTTGCCAAAAAGCCTGACCAAAATTTGATAAATCCGAAGTGGGGTCAGAATCTGCGTAGTATTTGGGATTTTGAGCATTGGCTATCGATAAACCACGGGAAAGGGGGGCGTTTCTACCACATTGCTTCGGTTGAGTGAACGGTCCTGGATATAGACTTTGATTTTAGCAATGGAGCTGTCTTCCTGAAAAAAATTGAGCGAACGAAGTTCATAGGTGATGATTCCTTCAATGGGACCGGCGTTTGAACCCTCACGAAGTCTTGGGAAAATGCCTCTGTAGCCGTCCGAGATAGAATCATACTGATCTCCGGACTTTCGATAGAGGACCGGAAAAATATTGAATCTGTTGCGATTAGGCGTTGAATCCTGATTGAGTTCCTGAAAAGGAGGATTCAGAATATCGCTGTTGTCTAAACCCAGGTTCCCATCTCCATCTTTGAATTGAATGGTCAGGACGATGACATCTGAAGGGGAGCCCTCTTTGAAATAAACATCTCCAAAAGAAATGGAAGGTGCTGCAGGATACTGGGGAACCGTTGTGCAAGCCCCCAGACATGCCAGAGCGGAAAACCATAAAGCAATTGGAAGGACCTTCATTTGGCAAAAATACAATGCAAAGGGCATTTTTGGGTTTTTAGTGTTTGGGTAGGGCAAAAGCGTAAAATAACATTATACCACCTGTAAGGCTCAATCCGATATAGGCCACAGCTACCCAAAACGGACCGTTTTGGAATAAGCGGGCAGCCTCGAGTGAGAATGCCGAAAAAGTGCTGAATCCTCCGCAAAAACCGGCAAGAAACAACACCCTCATCCCTTCATTGAGCCAGCTTACTCCGGTTCGCGAAACCAACCATGCGGCAAACAGACAGGCCAATAGATTTACCACCAATGTTCCCCAGGGAAATATGGAGTTGGCAAAGAGAGACCGGAATCCTTGTGAAATTCCAAACCTTAAACAGCCCCCGGCGCCGCTTCCCAAAAAGACCAGTATAAAATCGCTCCACTTCATTTTCGGAAAAGTATCAGGATTAGGCTGATAACAAGGCTAAAAATCAGACATGTGACCCAAGGAAAATGAAATGAAAACCCATTTCGCTCTAGATGGATGTCGCCAGGAAGTCTTCCCGGATACTTGAGCAACCCAGGAAAAAAATACAGTATAAGCCCCGAAAGCAAGAGGATCAAACCAAGAAAAATCAGTGTTTTGGCCATTGGGTAGGGGTGGGGTTGAGGCAATGTTTGGCAAACTTAAGTCCAAATCGTTCTTTCGCATTGGATTTCTGGTAGATTTCCCCACCGATAGGCGGGGCTAAAAGTCCCGGCAGATGCCAACCAACTGCCTTAACAACAGTATTATGCTTCCAAAACCAAGCCTTCCCATTCTGCAGCGCAATGCTGAACTCTTGCCATTTGCACGTGAAATAAGCGATTTTCACTATCGCTACATCGGCATGAGGACCTACCTCCAGGATACTTTTGGGTCCCTTGTGAAATTTGCTTCTGCTTATCAGTATTTTGGTTTTCATCGGGTTCCTGGAAAAAAATCCTGGATTTACAGGGAATGGGCCCCCTCGGCTTATCAGCTTTGGCTTTCCGGAGATTTCAATGGATGGAACAGGGAAAGTCATCCCATGGTACGCAAAGAGGATGGGATTTGGGAAATTGAGATCCCGGACAAACCTGGACCAGCCCTCGCTCACGGTCAGAAGGTAAAAGTAATTGTTCATGCCCGAAACGGTACTCTGGACCGGATACCGGCCTGGATCAGGTATGCTGTGCAAGACGAAGCAACCAAAGACTTTTCAGGTATGATCTGGGCACCGGCCAGGCCTTACACCTTTAAAAATGAGTTTGTTTTTAATAAGAATGAGCCATTTTATGTTTATGAGTCGCATGTGGGAATGGCTCAGGAAGAAGAAGGAGTTGGCACGTACAATGCCTTTCGTGAGAAAATCCTTCCCAAAATAAAAAAAGCCGGGTACAACGCCATACAGTTGATGGCCGTACAGGAGCATCCTTATTACGGATCCTTCGGGTATCACGTCTCCAGTTTTTTTGCGCCTTCCAGCAGGTTTGGTACGCCGGAAGAACTCAAGCAACTTATTGACGAAGCGCACGGTTTGGGACTGGCAGTCATCATGGACATCGTACATTCCCATGCCGTAAAGAATATTTTTGAGGGACTAAATGAATTTGATGGAACCGATCACCAATACTTCAGGGGCGGTGAAAGAGGAAACCATCCTTCCTGGGACTCCAAACTTTTTGATTATGGAAAGCCCGAAGTCCTTCAGTTTCTGCTTAGTAATGTACGTTACTGGTTGGAGGAATTTCGATTCGATGGATACCGTTTCGATGGAGTGACTTCAATGCTTTACAACCATCATGGACTTGGGTATAGTTTCGATGGACTCCATAGCTACTACCAGAATGTAATTGATGATGATGCTTATCTGTATTTACAGATGGCCAATGAAGTAGCCCACGAAACACGGCCTGATTCCATTACCATCGCTGAAGATGTAAGCGGACTACCGGGTTTGGGACAACTTCAGAAAGATGGTGGAATAGGCTTTGATTATCGTCTCGGGATGGGTATTCCTGATTTTTGGATCAAAATCATCAAGGAGCAGACCGACGAAGCCTGGAATATGTACGATATGTGGAGCATGCTCACCAACAGGCGTTACGACGAAAAAACCATAGCCTATTCTGAAAGCCACGATCAGGCCCTGGTCGGGGATCAAACCATTGCATTTCGGCTGATGGGTCCGGAAATGTATGGGTTTATGAGCAAGCAAACCGATAGTTTCCTGATAGACAGGGGTATGGCACTTCATAAAATGATCCGCCTTGTGACTGCCTCCGCAGGTGGAGATGGCTACCTGAATTTTATGGGCAACGAGTTTGGGCATCCCGAGTGGATTGATTTTCCAAGAGTCGGAAACAATTGGAGCTATCAATACGCCCGCAGGCAATGGAGTCTATCTGAAGAAGGCCACTTAAGATACCATTATCTGCTTGATTTTGATCGGGATATGATTGCCTTGCTCCGGGGATATAAAGTTTTGGAAGATAAATTTGCCCGGGAAATCCACATTGACAATCAAAATAAAATTCTGATTTTCATGCGCCAGGGATTGATTTTTGTGTTCAACTTTCACCCGGAGAAGAGTATTTTCGACTATACTTTTACACTCCCTGCGCCAGGGTCCTTCCTTTGTGTGCTGAACTCTGATTCAGCCCTGTATGGAGGTTTCAGCAGGCATAATTCTGAAACTGAACATTTTACCTTCGACGACAATAAATTAAGCCTTTATCTCACCAACCGCACAGCCATGGTTTTTGCGCCGGTGGTGACTGAGCCCAAAAAAGTGGGCCGAAAGAAATCATGAGACAGGCCTGTGTACTGCTTGACCGGGACGGGGTTCTGAATGTTGAAAAGGGTGACTATGTTTACCAGGATCCTGATTTTGAAATAGCTCCCGGTGTCCCCGAAGGTTTGAATGCGCTTAAGAATGCAGGATTTAAGCTGGTTGTGGTTACAAACCAGGGCGGAATTTCAAAGGGCCTGTATTCAAAAGAAACAGTTCTCCGTTTTCATCAGAAGCTCCAGGAGGCCAGTCGGTTTGCACTCGATCATTTGCTTTATGCCCCTTTGCACAAGACCTACTCCAGATCCCTTGCAAGTAAACCAGGTCATTTAATGATGGAGCGGGGCCTGGCGCTAACCCAGGCAGATCCGGAACGGAGCTGGCTTATCGGAGACGCAGAACGTGATCTCGTCGCAGGGAAAAGGGTAGGGGTTCAAACCATTCTGATCCCCACCCTGAAAGAACAGGAATCTATTTTTGCAGACCGGGTCTGCCCTGATTTTACAAGTGCTGTTGCCTGTATACTTGAGGCAAAGGAACTCAATACGGCCGGATAAAACCGTGAACGCCCAGCTCCTGAAGACAGGCAATTTCAAGCTCTGCCTGTTTCCTGGTTGGGAACTGGTGCACCATAACTCTGTATAGCTTTCCGTCTTTGAGCGCCGCCACCTGAATGTAAACATCCCGGGCTCCCTTCAGAATAAGGTTTTGACAGGTTTCTCTGGCTGAAATCAGGTCTGTGTAGGCAGCAATCTGAAAACCATATCCTTCCAGTTTCCGGCTTTGCCCCCAAAAATTGTAGGTCTGGCCTGGCAGATAAAGGGCTGTATTCAATACTTCATGAGCCAAAAGGCTTGGTAGCCAAGGTCCCAAAGCAACATTGGGATCCGTAATCACTTCGAGGGAAACTTTTGCTGCGCCAAATCTCATCAGGTCAATGGCCTGGGCTGCACATTTTGACAAATCAATGATGCGTGTTTTTACATGCGGTCCACGGTCATTGATTTTGATAATCACTGCCTTCCCATTCATCAGGTTGGTTACTTTAACCCTTGTCCCAAATGGCAAGGTCCTGTGGGCAGCAGTGTATTTGAAAATATCGAACTTTTCGCCACTTGCTGTCCGCTTGCCATGGAAGTCTTCCCCATAATACGAAGCCCTTCCTTTCAACCTGATGGTAGCGCCTTTTTGGCCCAGGGCGGAAAAGAAAAGAAAGAATAATATGGCCGTTAAAAGCCAGAAATTGTTCATCTTCAATGTCTTATATTGAGAGGAACTCGCAATATTAACGGTTTATTTCAATTTTTGATCGGGTTGGCCGTGGGGGAAAGTTGAAAATCCTTTAATATTGGACCAAATTTTTTGAAAGTGGAAGACCGCAACGAACGCAATGAAATCTTCGGAAAGCGGGTTAAAGCAGGAAAAAGAACCTATTTCTTCGACCTGAAAGCAACCCGTTCGGAAGACTTTTACCTCACCATCACCGAAAGTAAAAAAAGATTTGCTCCCGATGGGACCTTCGTTTTCGAAAAACACAAGATTTTCCTTTACAAGGAAGATTTTGAAAAGTTTATTGAAGCCCTGCATGAGTCTTATGACAAGGTGAAAGAACTGATGCCTGACTACGATTTTTCCAGGCCATCTTCACCTTACGATGACGAAAAAGAAACTGGCTGGGAATAACCATCCTCGTTCTATTTTTGTCCTGTGTCCCGAAAGGGATTTGCTCCTACTGAACTACCAACCCACATGCATCCGGTTTTCCGATTCTGGCTATTTCTTATTCTGACATTGATCACCACTACCCTTGCCGGGGCAGAGTGGATAACCGGAAATTTTTGGTTTGCTTTTGGTCAGAAAATCCCGACTCTGGGCTTAAATGATTTCTGGAGAGGATTACAATTTTCGATTCCCTTTATTGGTGTTCTGACCATCCATGAATTTGGCCACTATTACTTTGCCAAAAAGCACAAAGCCTCAGTCAGCCTTCCCCTTTACATCCCGGCATGGCTCGGTTTTATTCCGATTCAAAGCATTGGAACCATGGGGGCCTTTATCCGACTTCGTTCTCAGCTGAAATCCCGGCTCGAATATTTCGATGTGGGTGTGGCCGGGCCGCTGGCTGGGTTTATTGCTGCAATAGGCCTGCTTTGGTATGGTTTTACGCACCTGCCAGGTCTCGATTACCTTTTTGCGATCCATCCCAATTATGCCCAATACGGAGCCGATTATGTCAACCACGTCTACAAAGAGCCCGGAATGAATCTTTTTCTGGGCGACAACCTGCTCTTTTATTTTTTTAAGACCTACGTTGCCACAGATCCGGCCCTTGTCCCGAATGGGTATGAATTAATGCATTACCCTTTCCTTTTTGCGGGTTACCTGGCTTTGTTTTTTACAGCACTAAATCTGATGCCCATCGGTCAGTTGGACGGCGGACATATCATGTTCTCTGCCCTTGGCGAAAAGGCCCATTCTATGGTTTCTCCTACTCTTTTTGTGCTTTTTGTCTTTTATGCCGGTATGGGAACCCCTTATCCCGTGGATTTGCGGTATGATCCATACCTTGTAGAAAAGCTCTGGCAAAATCTGCTCATGCTTGGTGTTGTGTACATTTCAGTTTCAAAAGTTTTTGACACTGTCCTTGACAATTTCACTTTGGCGCTCACCATTTTTGGATTGCAGTATGCCCTGAGGGTATGGTTCCCGGGATGGGTTGGAAACCCAGGTTGGACCGTTTTCGGATTGGTATTGGGTAGATTTCTTGGCATTTACCATCCACCTGTTGCTGATAACAGGCCTTTGACTTCAGGAAGAATTGCAGTTGCGGTTTGCGCCCTTCTGATTTTTATCCTCTGTTTTTCACCCCATCCTTTCGGACCTTAAGCCGGGTTTTTTAAAAAGCGATTTGCCAAATTGAATGGCTGGTTTTTCAATCAGGTTGTACGTGATTGTTGCCAATCCCCCTACGATAAGAAGTACCATAAAAAAACCGGCAGTGCTGGGGGAGAAATGGTGAAGAGCCAGGGTTAAAACCGAGAAATGGACCAGATAAACAGAATAGCTGACCGATCCCAGAAAATGGAGAATTTGGTCTAATCCTGGAATGGCGGTGTTCCTTAGTGCAAAGAAAATTGCGAAAATGGCATAAGCCAGGGACCAGGATGTCAGGACACATCCAAGAGAAAAGCTTTCGCTTGAGAAATGCCCGAAAGCCACAAAAATACCAAAGTACATGACGCCCAAACCTGCAATCAAGGGAATCCAGAAGCCTTTTTGGGAAACGGTTCCTGAAAAGTACCGATACACATGAAGTCCCAGAACACAATTGAACAGCATCCCGATACGACCCATAGGCAGGCGTTTTTCTAAAAGTAATCCCATCAGACTCAAGGCAAAAAGTCCAGTTATAGCCAGCCAGATAAGGGTTGAATGGTTGAACTTTCTCAGAAACAGAAAGGCAAAAACCACATACCAGACAGCCTCGATAAACAGAGTCCAGGAACCCATGACAAGATTTTCCGACCAGGGATGTGAAGAAGGCAAGTACTCCTGGAGGAAAAGCAAATGGGTGCCGAGGATGGAAAAGACAGAGCTGCCTGCTCTCCATTCCCGGATTCCGACCAGCATCAACCCCACCTGAAGAAGCATCACAAGAAGGTATAAAGGATAAATCCGGAAAGCCCTGTTCACAAAAAACTGTCCTATGGATTTTGACCTTTCCAGGGAAAACGGAATGATAAAACCACTAACCAGGAAGAATACGACAACGCCAGTCTGACCCAGATTCAGGACAGAGCTGCCCAGATATTCGCCCGGGTCAGGAAAGTACCTTTCATACGCATGCTGAAGCAAAACCAAAACCGCGGCAACTCCCCGGGAAGAGTCGATAAATGATATCCGCATTTGTGACGTTGGGTTCAAAGGCATAGCCCGGACTTGGTTTTGGTTTCAGTTTTGAGGCCGCGAAATACGTGAAAACTATATATTTAAAGACAGGAAAAACCGATACCATTTCAAAAAGAGAACAGGGGATCTTCGAAAAAGAAATTGGATTGATTCGATTTTTAATTTTCCGGATAGGTGACGAAACTTCCTGAACCAACTTTTCCTGCGGAAAAGACCTGTCTTCGGTTTCATTCAGATTAGGCACAATCCTGAAAAGCCTCTACTTTTGCGGCCCCAATTCAAAACAAACACTGAAAAAATGCAGCGTCCAAAGGTAAAAGAGGTCCTCAATGGAGATTTTCTGGGCAAAGACATCCTTGTTAAAGCCTGGGTACGTACCCGTAGAGGCAATAAAAATGTTGCCTTCATTGCCCTCAACGATGGTAGCACCATACACAATCTCCAGGTGGTCGCAGATCTTTCCCGTTTTCCTGAAGAGACCATTAAGCGAATAACAACAGGTGCCTGTGTGGCTGTCACAGGAAAGGTTACAGAATCATTGGGTTCTGGCCAAAGCCATGAAATTCAGGCAGATACCATAGAAATTTTAGGAGATTCGGATCCTGAAACCTATCCTTTACAGAAAAAAGGGCATTCTCTGGAGTTTCTCCGTGAAATAGCCCATCTTAGATTCAGGACCAATACTTTCGGTGCAGTCTTCCGGATCAGGCATGCCATGGCATTTGCCATCCATTCCTTTTTCAACGACCGGGGATTTTATTATCTCCATTCCCCCATCATCACAGCATCCGATGCGGAGGGTGCCGGGGCTATGTTCAGGGTTACTACACTTGATCCTGTAAAACCGCCGGTAGACAAAGACGGAAGACTTAAAGTGGAAGAGGATTTTTTTGGAAGATCTACCAACCTTACTGTCTCTGGTCAGCTGGAAGCCGAACTGGCTGCCATGGCATTAGGACAAGTGTATACTTTTGGACCAACCTTCAGAGCGGAAAACTCAAATACATCCAGACATCTGGCTGAATTCTGGATGATTGAGCCTGAAGTTGCTTTTAATGAAATTGAGGAAAACATGGATCTTG
>JBIPNA010000066.1:0-12548 GCA_044375665.1 Catalimonadaceae bacterium | reverse complement strand
ATTTGGCCGGCATTTCCCGCTATCCACTCCTACTCCTCGGTCCTCCCGCTGGTCGGTCCTGCGGGGTATCCGTTTCTATCGGGGCCGGGGGCGGCAGTTCCACACCGAAACTGTCCCCTGTTGCAAATCCCGGTCCAGGGCTTTTCTCCGCTCTTCCCGATTTGTAATCGGGAAGCTTTATCGTAGGATTTTCAATCCGCTGCTTCCCATACCGATTTCTAAACGTGGGATGAAGTCCAACCAAACCTATAAGGTCTTCGAAGACCTTATAGGTTTTTTACTGCTTAAAGGTTTTAACGGGTAGAGCATCGCCCCAAACCACTCCCCTTCCAAAACCCCTTGTGGGCAATTTATTTGTAAGCAAATTTTTGCCCACAGATCAAAACTGAACTTCATTGTGGGCAATTCTCTTGTGGGAATCTTTTTGCCCACAACTTTTTTGCCCACAAAAAAATGGAGTTGCCACTGATATCCTTCTGATTATGGACAGGCAGTCAGCGCTTCCCGACTTGCAATCGGTAAGCACGAACCTAGGCGTTGCAATCCAAATACCCAACCTGCTTGTGAAAGCCGAATTACAAAACCCCACCTCCAACTGCTTTGTACAGGCATATCTGGTTTTGAAGAAAGGCTTTTTGAAGGTGTACCCGCTGCCGCTCGGCATTCAAAACCTGTTGCTGGCTCAGAACTACCTCGAGGTAAGTGGCCGAACCTGCGGCAAATAAACTGATGGCCAATTCTCTTGACGATTGGAGGATCGCAACTTCCCTGCTTTTGACGGTCCAGGCTTCCCGCAAACTTTGCTCCAGAGCCAGCAAACCGCTCACCTCCAGATAAGCCTCGTTGGAAACATGGTGGAATTCGGCCAGGGCTTGCATTTTTCGGGCCCGGGCCATGCTGTATCCGGCTTTCAAGGCTTTCCGGTTGACCAAGGGCCCCGAAATTCCGGCGGCGGCCATATAGGCCAGGGAGGTTGGGAACTGCAACAGAAAATCGGGGCGGAATGCCTGCTGACCCAGGTTGGCCTGCAAGGAAAGATTGGGGTAAAACATCCGACGAGCTTCCTCCAGATCGTAGCCGGAGGCCTCCAGCAACCTTCGGGCCTGCTTCAGATCGGGCCGGCGTTCGAGCATAAAGCGCGGGGTAACGGTACTGATCTGCAGGGGAAGGGAATCGGGCATGGACCATTGGATGGGTTGGGTCACAGGTCCGACTTTTCCGGAAAGCCGCTGAATTTCAAGCAATGCCTCCTTCTTTCGAAACCCGAGCTCGATCTGGCTTCCGCGAATGTCTTCCAGCTGGGCCTCCATTTGTTTGACGGCAAGTTCGTTTGCCTTTCCCGCAAGCTTCTGAAGCCGAACCAATTCCAGGGCCTCCTGCTGGAGTTGCAGGTACCTGCCCAACACCTCCAGCTCTTTTTCGAGGCTGCGTACTTCCACAAACTGGCAGGCTATTTTGGAAATCCATTGGGTTTTAAACCAATTTTCCCCCTCCTGACTTGCCTCCCAGCGACGCAACGCGGCCTTTTTACGGTTTTTGATCTGACCGGCCAGATCGGTTTCCCAACTGCTTTGAAATCCCATCAGAAAATCGGGCAGGTGCTCCGGGACAATTTTGCCAGGGCGAATGTCGGTGGTTGCATTTCCTGCGCCATCCATGGTGTACAACCCAAATTTCCGAAGGGAGGATGTGGCGCCCCAGCCGGCCATGGGTTGCGTTGCACCCTGGAGCCCCCCCATAACGGATTGCTGTGCCAGCACCTCCCAACGGGCATGCCTGGCCAGAGGATGAACCTGCAAGGCTGTATCGATACAAGCCTGTACACCGGGATCGGTAAGAAGCGCCTTCCACCCGGGCAAACGGATGGGCATCGTATCGGACTGAAAAACAAACCGATCAGGAAGCGGAGGCAGACTGACCTGACCTTCGGGCTTCGGGATCCGGCAGCCGCCTGCAAAGAGCAGCCCTGCGATGCAGATTAGTGCGGCCGGAGAAGGGAATAGTATTCGTTTCATTTTGGAGTGGTTTTGGTTGAACGGATGGATAACTTTCTGGCAACCACATACAGTGCCGGGACGATAAAGATTCCCAGGATGGTACCAAACAACATCCCGCCGGTAGCGGCAGCACCGATGGTTTGGTTTCCTGTGGCACCGGCGCCCCTGGCAAATAAAAGTGGAAGCAATCCGGCGATGCAGGCAAAAGAGGTCATGATGATGGGTCTTAGCCGGGCCCTTGTTCCTTCGAGTGCGGCTTCAAAAGGAGCATCGCCTTCCCGCTCCCGGGCAAGGGCAAACTCCACCACCAGGATGCCGTTTTTCCCAATCAACCCAATCAGCATGACCAGTGCGATCTGGGCATAAATGTTGTTTTCCAGTCCGCCGAAGTAGAGGAAAACCCAGGTCCCCAAGGTGCAAACCGGAAGGGAAAGCAAGACCGGAAATGGCAACAGGAAGCTTTCGTATCGTGCTGCAAGCAACAGGTAAACAAAAAGTAAGGACAGCAGGAAGATGTAAATGGGCTGGTTGCCCTGCTGCACTTCGTCCCGGCTGATTCCAGCCCAGTCGATGTCGTACCCCTGCGGTAGTTTGGCTTCGGCCGTTTTTCGGATGCTTTCCAAAACAGTGCCGCTGCTTACTCCGGGTGCTGGCTCTCCGTTCAGCTCGGCAGATGGGTACATGTTGTAGCGGGTAACCTGATCTACACCAAAAACCCGCTCCAATCGGGCAAAGGCGGATAAGGGAACCATTTCTCCTTCCTTATTTTTTATCTGAACGGCCAGCAAATCTTCCGGTTTGGCCCGATACTCCGGAAGGGCCTGCACCATCACTTTGTACATTTGTCCGAAGCGGATAAAGTTGCTGGCATAGGAACTGCCCAATAAGGTCTGCAAGGTGGCCATCGCTTCGCTGGTGGTAACCTGTTTCTGGGCCGCCTTATCGGCATCGATCTGAACCATGTATTGTGGAAAGCGTGCGTCGTAAATGGTAAAAGCACTTCCTACTTCCGGGAGGGCCTTCAGATCGGCGATGAAGCGATCTACGGTTTCCTGCATTTCACGTGCATCTCCCCGCCCGGTTTTGTCGAGCAAACGAAGTTCAAATCCACCCGCATTTCCATAACCTGGGACTGGCGGAGGCGGAAAAACTTCCATCCGGGCATCCTGAATGGAGGCAATACGGGATTCTACTTCTTCCATAATGGCACCTACACTTCGTTTCCGTTCTGACCATGGCTTTAGGTTTACCAGGCATGTCCCATAGGTTGCCCCTGTACCATCGGAAAGAATATTGGTGCCTGAAAGGGTAGAAACTGACTCTACTTCGGGCAACTTCTGGCAGTGTTCCCGTACCGCATTTACAACCTTTTTGGTTCGCTCGAGGGTAGCACCGGCAGGTGTGGTCACGCTAACATAAAATGAGCCCTGGTCTTCTGCCGGAATAAAGCCGGAAGGAATGAGCCGCATCAATCCAAAATTTGCAGCAAAAACCAACAGCAAAGCCAGAAAAACCAGCAATCTTCTGTGCATCACCCACTGATTGATCCGGACAACTCGTCCTTCAAATCGTTCATATTTGGTATTGAACCATTGAAAAAAGGGCCCTAGCCTGGTATGTGGTTTTAGTAAAATGACACATAAAGCGGGTGTGAACGTAAGGGCCATAACACCTGAAAGGACGATGGCCACGGCCATGGTCAAAGAAAACTGGCGGAAAAACACACCGGTGGGACCGTCGAGAAAGGACGCGGGCACAAAAACGGCAGCCATAATCAAAGTAATGGCCACAATGGCCCCGGAAATGTCTTTCATGGCTTCTTCGGTGGCCAATAGAGCAGATTTGCCCCAGGTCAACCTGGAATGAACCGCCTCAACCACAACAATGGCATTGTCGATCACAATTCCAATAGCGAGTACCAAGGCAAAAAGGGTGATCAGATTCAGGGAAAAGCCAAACCATTGCATGAAAAGGAAGGTGCCGATGAGGGAGACAGGTACCGTCAACACGGGAATTAAGGTAGCCCTTGCATCCTGAAGGAAAAGGAAAACGACAAAGGCAACAAGTACAAATGCTTCGAGCAGGGTTATTAAAACCTCATGAATGGAGGCATCCAGAAACCGGGAAACATCGTAGGAAATCTCAAAGTCCATTCCTTTCAGAAATTGTTTTGCTTTGAGCTGTTCGAGTTTCTGTTTGAGTGATTCAATGACCTCACTTGCATTGGACCCCGGCAGTTGCTTGACCATGATGGCCGCCGCAGGTTTGCCATTCAAACGGGTCTCCACATCAAAATAGACGGTTCCAAACTCCACATCTGCCAGGTCTTCAATCCGGAGAATCCGCCCATCCGGACCTGCTTTTACAGGGATGCGCTTGTATTCTTCCGGCTTTTGAAACCGACCCGGATACCGGACAACATATTGCAGTTCCTGTGCCTTTTTATCGGTGCTTTCGCCAACTTTCCCGGGAGCTGCTTCCACATTGTAGGCCTGCAAAGCCTCCTCTACCTCGGCAGGGGAAATCTGGTAGGCGATCATTTTGTCCGGTTTCAACCAGATGCGCATGGCATACTCTCTGGCGCCCAGGATATCGGCATATCCTACCCCTTTGATCCGTTTAATCTCGGCCAAAACCTTGATGTCGGTAAAGTTGTAAAGGAACTTTTCTTCGAGAGCCGTATCTGTACTGTACACGTTTATGTACATCAGCATGGCATTTTCTTCCTTGGCGATTTTGACCCCATTCCGGATTACCTCGGAGGGCAACTCGCCCATGACAGCCGCCACCCTGTTCTGAACATTCATGGAAGCAATGTCCGGGTCTACTCCGGTTTCAAACAAAACCTGGACCACCCCTACCCCATCGTTTCCGGCATCGGAGGACATGTATTTCATTCCAGGCACACCATTGATGGCCCTCTCAATTGGCACCAGGGCCGATTTGGTTACGGTCTCCGCATTGGCACCTGTATATTCTACCGTGACGTTTACCTCAGGCGGTGCAATGGACGGGAACTGGGTCATAGGTAAAACCTGCAGGGCAAGCAAACCGACCAGAGAAATCAAAATAGCCAGCACACCGGAAAGTACCGGTTTGCGTATAAATGGATTTTGCATCGGAAATACAGGTTATGGATTGGGGTTCTGACGGTTCATCCACAACACCAAAGGTTTGTACTGTCCTTCCCGGATTTCTCCTTCCTGAACATTCTGATGGCCTTCAAACAAGAGGGTATCCCGAATCTCAAGCCCGGAAGAAAGCACGTAACAGGAAGGCAGCCTTTTGGCAATTTTCACTTCCTGCATCCTGATTCCTTTGCCCTTTGACCATATGTAAACCCAGTTTTTATCCTGAATTTCAAAAACCGACTTCTGGGGAGCAAGAAGGGCATTCCTGATAGGTTCCGGCCATTGTACTTTTCCAGAAGCGCCGTGCCTCAACAAACCCTCCGGATTTTTGAATCTGGCCCGAAAGGCGATTGAGCCTGTAGCACGGTCGATTTCGCCTTCCACAGTTTCAATTTCACCTTCACTTGCAAACTGCTGCCCGTTGGCCATTACAAGGGAAACCCGCTGAGGTTGAGACTTCCGGATCTGTACCATATAATTGGTAAAATCTTGCTCCGACACATGAAAATAGGCAAAGACCTCCCGGGTATCGGACAATGTAGTGAGGAGATCTCCTTCGTTGACCAAACTACCTTTTTTGTACGGCAACCTGTTGATCCGTCCGGAAAATGGAGCCTTTACTTCTGTAAAAGTCATTTCCAAAGCCGCCTGGGCTTCCTGGGACCGGGCTTCGTCTAATTCTGCTTCCCTGGCAGCTTCCGTGGAGCGGGCCAAATCCAGCTGGGCCGAAGAAACAACACCCTTTTCCAGCAAATTTCGGGTATTGGTCCATTCAATGTTGGCCGATTTCCAGGTAGCCTCGGCCGATTTGGTTCTTGCCCGTGCACCCAGCCAGGCTTCTTTGAGGGTGGGATTGCTCAGACGAAAAAGCACCTGACCCTGGGAAACCAATTGGCCCTCGTCGACCAGGACCTGATCTACAAACCCTTTTACCCGGGCCCGCAGTTCTACATTTTGAATGGCTTGAATTTCAGCCACATACTCCCTGTTCAATTGCGTATCGCACTGGATGGGACTGGTAATTGGTAAAGGTGTTTGTGGGACCTCCTGCTTTTCCATGCGTTCACAGGAAAGAAAAGAGAGGATCCCGAAGAATAGAATCCAACGTTGCATAAAATGAAATGAAGTGTAAAAAATGATTTCCTACCCAGGTGGGCTAAAAGGCTGCCAGCTATGCCGGCAATGAATCAGGAAATCATGCACTTCGGTGGAGGAGCGTGGATCTCCTTCACGTGAGAAACCCAATCTTTGACCTGCAGCCAGTGACGTTTGGGTCGGGCAATCTCTTGCAGGGTAATCGGAGGAATGGCTAAAAAGGAAGTACGGTAGGGACAAAAAACCGGAAGCTTGGAATCAAGTTGCTGTTCGCTGTCGTCTTCGTCATGCTCAGGCAAGGCAGAGGCAAAATGAAATGCTTTTTCCAAAACAATCTCTGCAAGGGACTCCATTTCATTAAAACTAAGGTCTTCCGGGGTAGATTCCGGATTGGGATCAGGGGCATCCACACTGCAATTGAGCAGATGTATGGCCATCACCACCCAGATCCAACGGAACAAAAAACCCCTGCAAAACTTAGTCATCGGGCTGCAAATATAGAAAACCGGCCAAAACATCGCTGCTTTGGCCGGTTACAATGAGGTTATGTTTCAATTACCGAACCTGAAACCGCACCGGACGGAGCCCTGGACCCGTTAACAGATACAGACCTGTAGGCAATCCTTTCAGGGAAACCTGCACATGGCCGTCCGATTTGGGCTGGATGGCTACCGGAATGCGTTTCCCAAGGCCATCCACCACCGTCAAGGTCGACACTTGTATGGGGCTTTCCTCCCCAAAAACAAGGTTCAAAAAGCCATCCTTGTCGATCGGATTGGGAAACACAGAAACCGGCACTTGCCGAACCCCACCGTCGGCTATCGAAACCGGAATCACCTGCGTAAACGTGCGCACTTCCGAGAAGGCCTCCAAAACCCCATCCCGGATCCGGGCTGTAAACGGGGTTACGCCCGGACCGCTTGCCGGAACCGTCCAGACCCAGCTCACCGTAGAATCAACCAGCGAAGGAGACAGATCAGCAGCTACCACCTGGGTTCCCTTCAACAGATCGATTTTGGCAGTCAGCAGATCGCCTTGAGTGAGTTTTGCCACAACCAGATACTGGGTTAGACTGGCTACATACGTGGTATCGGATGTCGGACGGATGAGCTGCACTTTCGGATAGGTGGTGCTTTCAGCGCAAGGACCCGGTACTACCGCTCCCGTATGGTTGTTGGGGTTGTTGGGATCGATAGCCCGGTAAACCACGTTTCCAAAACCGGTGTTGTTGGATTCAAAGGTCACGTGGCAGGACAGGTTGGCCGAGGCCGACCCCGTTCCCACATTGTTGCGCACAAATCCGGCGAATCCACCACGGGTCCCGATGGCCTGGATCGACCCGACTTCGGTATTGCCTTCCACTTGAAAATTGTTCAGGTAGTGGGCATCGTTGTTGGTATTCGCTACAATAAATATGGTATTGCCCTTCAGATTGTTGTTGAAAATCTTGAGGTTGTTGATGTCCCGCATCTTGTAAATTCCAATGTAGTTTTCCAGGATGTTGCCGGTAATGGTGTAGTCGTTCACCTGGGTTCCACCGCAACACTCCTGCAACAAAATGCCCTCGCCATCGGTCGACAAATAGCCCTGCACATAATTCCGGTAGCAAATCACATCATTGCTATCCACCTGCACCTGCCAGCCGGAAAAATCGATGCCCCGGTTTTCCAATGTTGTGGCTCCCTGAGGGGTTTGGTTCCCGGTGGGTCCCAGGAAGTTCTCCATGGCCGGCGTGTCTTTTCCGGGAAGGTCCCGGGTGATGTTGCGCTTGATTTTCAAACCGATCCCTGCCGCCGTTATGCCTACGCGGCTGGTTTTGTACACCCAGTTGTCTATGACCTCAAATCCTGTCCGGAACAAATCGGGCTCGTTTTCTGGTTTGGCATAGGTTACTACCCCGGCAATCCTGTATCGACCTGTGGAATCTACATAAACTTTGGCCCGGTTCAGGGCAATACCGTAATGGGCGTTGTAGTCGAAGTTTGCCTTCCAGCCGGTACCTATGGTTCTTTGGCCCAATGGAAACCAGTTCTGAGTGTTCCGCTGACGGATCCGGTAGTTGGGCATATCAAAATCTTCAGGAGCAACGTCGTTCAACCGGTTGTTGGCGATTACGCAATTCTGAAAAGCATACATATCGATATTGGCTGAAAACCTCCACGGGAAAATTTGCCAGGGCCTTTGCCGGGAACCAGCCGGTGTGCCTAATTCAGGAATTCCTCCATCCGGAATAACGGCGTGATTTATCCGACACCCCATCACAATCAGATTTCTGTTTTTCTCAATGGCCTGGGGAGATTGAAAAGGCAGGGAAGGATTGAGATCAAACCGTGGATGAAAACCAACATAAGCCCGGCTGATGTCGAGGTTGACAAGACCGGCATTGCTGCATTCATAGGCACCGGTAATCGATTTAAAGGCTTTGTTTCTTGGATTGCCCAAACCACCGTTGGCAGCGGTATCCAGAATAAACCGTGGAAAAACCAGCTTGGAAGGTGGACTATACCCGGTTTCTGTGGCTTTGGTTATCCCAACAGGATCGGCCCCCCGAAGAATGACACCGGTTCGGATTTTGAGATGACCAGAAACATTGTAGGTACCCGGAGGAAAAAAAACAACTCCACCCCCATTGGCATGGACTGTTTGAATGGCGGTTTGAATGGCCGCAGAGTCATCGTTGTTGTCGTCGGGAATGGCGCCAAAGTCAAGTACACTTGAAACCTGATACCATTTCAACGTATCTGTCCAATGAACCGAAGTGCCATATTTTGATTTATATGGATTATTTGTGGGTTGGGCAAAAAGCGCTCCTGTACCCAATAGAAATAAGAAGCAGAGGAGTGGTGAAAGGTTGGTCTTCATGGTGTTTAGACGTTCAAATGGTATTCATTTCTTTTCCGGAATTTCCAAAGTCGGAAAAATAAATCTGAAAAGCTGATCCAAAACAAATGCCGAACCTTTCGCGAGACAACCCCTGAAACAGAAACCGGATAAGTTTTTTTTCTATAACACCCCTCAAAGCCGAAAACAAAGGTCCCGGAGGGGTTGTCCATCTTGCTTCAATCCTATCCATAGTCCCCTTCCTGCAAAGCTCAATACGTATTTTGACAAAAAAGGGAAATCTCACTGCCAATACCGGACCTTCCCATCCGGACCGAAAGCGAGATGGGTTACCTTTGGACACAACAAGGTCAACAAAAGGACACCCCCCGGCCGACGGAAGTTTGGCGGGATTCCACCAACCATAGTAACATTGTTGCCGAAACCAAAACAACACCTTAACATGACCAAAACCCGATCGGTTGCTGTGGGATTTTTCCTGTCCGGAACCATACTGCTCGGCTGTTCATTTGCATTCCTTGGGGACAATGACAAACCAGGGCCATGGCGACAGCTTTTCGATGGAAAAACCACCAAAGGATGGAGAGGGGTTTACGCTACACATTTCCCTGACTCCGGTTGGAAAGTGCAGGATGGCATGCTCATCCACAAGGCTTCGCAGGGAAAAGAATCGGCCTCAGGGGGCGATATTGTGACCGAAGAAGAATTTACCAATTTCGAACTGGAGCTGGAGTTTCGGATCAGCGAGGGCGGCAACTCCGGCATCAAGTATTTTGTGGTAGAACGGGAACCCAAACCGGCCGGGTCGGCCATCGGATGTGAGTTCCAGATTTTAGACGACGACCGACACCCCGATGCCCAAAAAGGAAAGGACGGGAACCGGAAAGCCGGCAGTTTGTACGATCTCATCCCGGCACCCAAAGACAAAAAAATCAATCCTCCGGGTCAATGGAACAAGGCCCGGGTCAAGGTCGTGGGAAACAAAGTGGAGCACCATCTCAACGATGTCCTGACCGTTGCCTACGACAAATCCAGCGAAGATTTCCGGAAGCGGGTCGCCGAAAGCAAATACAAAATCTACGATTTCTTCGGAAAGGATGAAAAAGGCCACATCTTGCTCCAGGATCACGGAGATGAAGTTGCCTTTCGGAACATCCGGATCCGCACCTATTAACCAGCCTGTCATGAAAGAGATTAACCAAAGAAGAAAGTTCCTTCAAACCGGCGCATTTATTGCGGGCGGAATGGCCCTCGGCCTGAATCCTATTAGTTATGGCCGCATCCGGGGTGCCAATGACCGGATCCAGGTTGGCCTGGTCGGTTTTGCCAAGCGATCCCAACATTCGTTGATTCCCAGCTTTTTGCAGCATTGCAAAGAGCTGAACATGGAAATCATGGCGCTTTCTGACATCTGGAAATTGAGAAGGGAAGAAGGTGAAGCGTTTTTGAAGAAACAAAATGGGATTGAGAGGATTGCCCTGGCCCGCAACAACGACGAACTTTATGCCAACAAAGAAGTCGATGCCGTGATCATTGCCACAGCCGATTTTCAGCACGCTTTGCATGGAGTGGAGGCTGTGAGAGCCGGAAGGGATGCCTATGTGGAAAAACCCCTGGCCAACACCATGGAAGATGCCCGGGCCATACTGAAAGCCGTGCAGGAAACCGGAAAAATTGTGCAGATCGGGACACAGCGGCGCTCGGGATGGAATTATCAGGCTGCCTCAGATTTTATCCGCTCCGGTAAGTTTGGACCGGTCAACATGGTGGAACTTACCTGGAACGTGAACCAACCCGGGCGGTGGAGACTCCCTTCCCTGGTAGGACAGTGCAAAGAAGCGGATACCGACTGGAACCGGTTTCTGATGAACAGGCCCCGGGTCCCTTTTGACCCAAGGAAATACTGCGAATACCGCCTGTTCTGGCCCTATTCATCCGGAATACCGGATCAGTGGATGGTGCACCAGATCGATACAGTACACTGGTTTTCCGGATACCCAAGGCCAAGATCGGTTGTGGCCAACGGGGGCATTTACCAATGGAAGGATGGACGAAGCAATTATGACACCATGACAGCGGTGTTTGATTACGGTGACCTGAACAAAACCGATGGTGGATTTCAGGTGATTTATTCGAGCCGGATGGGCAATTCGGCCGGAGGCATTAAAGAATACTATTTTTCCAACGGCGGCATGCTGAACCTCGAAAACAATACCGTTAGTCCAAACGGAGGTCTCGATGAAGGCGCAGCCAAAGCCATGGAAATGCCGGCCAACCTGCTGCCCAATTTATCTCTTTCAGAAGCCATAAAAGTAGAAGCAGGTGCAAACACCGGCGCCGATCCGCTGACTTCCGCCCATATGCGCAACTGGATGGAATGTCTGCGCAACCGGAAGCAACCCAATGCCGATGTAAAAGCAGGTTACAACCATTCTGTGGCCTTGTGCATGACGATTGCGGCCTTGCAAACCGGTAAGAAAATTGGTTTTGACGATGCCCGCCAGGAAGTGATTATCGGGTAAGGCCAGGTCAGCCGGCCGCCGGTTCGGTTCCCTGAAAAAAGACCTTTCTGGGAAACAAGCGGTTTTTGAAAGGCTTTTGGGGCTTTCCCTCCTGTCGTCGGGCCGGGCCCTTTGGTCCAAGTCCTCGCCCCGATGGGCGCTGCACCGATCGGAAGGCAAATCTACCTGCGTTCGCCCACGGGGACTCCGGGCTTTCCCCGTCGGTCCCTAAGCCGGCTGTTTTTGGGGGAGAGGAGGTTTTGGTTTGATGCCGATCGTGCCATGGGAAATTGCTGAAAATCGATTCGGGGAAACCATTCCATTAGGTAGGGTTGTCAAGGAATGATAGACGCCGTTTTCAGCGGATGGGTTTTTCTGCTGGATCCGGATTTGAATCCGTTCTGGCGGTTTGGATGCGTTGGTCGGCGTTGCATCCGGAAACATACTCAGGTACATTACGCCCCTACAGGGCGAATCGCCTTTTTAGCGAACGGTGTTACCAACATTAGGCCCCCAAGGGGGCCAGACGTTAAAAGGGCGTCGCCGGATCTCCGTTTTGTTTCGGACCCCAAAATCAAAAAATACATATGGCCCCAGCCACATTGGTTTCAACCTGGCCAAATTCAAATGTATTTTGGGCTATGGCTTTGTTTGGGTTCAACGATTCATTTTCGGGATCGTGTTCCTATTCTTTACGACCCTAAAGGGCGAATTCCCTCTTTTGGGAACGGTTATACCAACATTGGGCCCCCTTGGGGGCCAGACTGCAAAAGGGCGTGGCCGGATCTCCGTCTTTTTGCGGGCGCATGTGCAAAAAGGACATTTGTCTCCGGCCACTTCGGTTTCAACCAGAGTCAAAATCCAGATTCCATTGGGCTCCTGGCCCCAGCGGGGCCCAATGTCGGTAGCACCAGCAAACCCACCCACAATTCTGGCCCCATCGGGGCCTAATGTACGAGCACGCCAGGTTCAATAGCTTTCGG
>JBIPNA010000065.1:0-12569 GCA_044375665.1 Catalimonadaceae bacterium | reverse complement strand
TGGTATGCTGCTTGGTATTCATGGTTTTTTGGATAGGTCAGGAATTGCTGTTATCCCGGGCCGATGCCTGTGATTTTAATTCCAAAACAATTTTTTCAAGCTCCTGAACCTGCCTCTGCAAGTCAGGAAGTTTTTTATATACAACAATGGATTTCATTTGATTGCCGTAATCAATAGCAGGGCTTCCAAAAAGGATGGTGCCTTCTTCTTTAACAGCTTTACTTACTCCGGATTGTGCTCCGACTGAGGTGCGGTTGGCCATCTTAATATGCCCGACGATTCCGACCTGGCCACCAATAACACAGTTTTCGCCAATTTTGGCTGAGCCGGAAACGCCTGCCTGGGAAGCCATAACGGTATTGGCACCTACCTCCACATTATGGGCAATCTGAATAAGGTTATCCAGTTTAACACCCTTGCGGATGATGGTTGATCCCATTGTTGCCCGGTCAATGGTGGTATTGGCCCCGATATCTACGTAATCCTCCAGAACCACATTTCCTAATTGGGGTATATTCCGGTAGGTTCCGTCGGCTTGGGGTGCAAATCCGAAACCTTCGCTACCGATTACAGCTCCAGCGGCAATGTTACAGTGGCTTCCGATTGTACAGCCGGGATAAATCCTGACACCAGGATAAAGTGTGGTGTGATCTCCAATCTGAACATTATCGCCAATGTAAACCTGAGGATAAACCTTTACATGCTTTCCCAGCCGGCAGTTTTTCCCGATATAAGAAAAGGCACCCCGATAAATCCCCTCGCCGGTCTGGGAACCCTCTCCCAAAAAGGAAGGCTCTTCAATCCCAGACTTTACCATAGCTGTCAGGCGTTGGTACTCCTCAAGAAGGATTGTAAAAGCCACATATGGGTCTTCAACGCGTATCAGCGTAGCAAGAACGGGCTGCTTTAAAACCAGGGTCCTGGAAATGAGAACAACAGAGGATTGGGTAGAATACAGATAAGGCTCGTACCTGGGATTGGCAAGGAAAGAAATGCATCCGGGAGCACCTTCCTCAATCCTGGCAATGTTGTTTATTTTTAAATCTGAATTGCCTTCAAGCTCACCTTGAAGCAGGGCCGCTATTTGCCCGGCAGAAAACTCCATTCTTATTGTCCCGCGAAAGGTTGCAAAGATAGAGTTTTGGGTTGGCACACAATATACTTTTTTACGACCTGCGTCATACCCTGGATATTGGGCAAATCTGAAGCTTCAGCCACATCTTTTATTTCTCCGTTCCGGAACTTCACATTTATCCGGTTTGCCCCTTCAATATATGCAGAGTTGGAAACTTCCTTTTCAAAAACAAGATAGGTTACTTCGTCAGGGCCAATGCCCAGTTCAGCTTGAAACCGTTTCCTGAACTGGTCCAACTGATCAAAAGGCATAGATTCGGCAGAAATCTTCACTTTCAACAAACGCCTGTCCATAAGACCTCTTGATAAAGTTGATAAAACAAAATCCGGATGATTGACCCAGTTCTTGATGCAATACCAAACATCATAATCGTCGATCAATGAAAAGGAGTTCAGTAATTCAGGCTGAGTCTGGAAATTCTCAATCCCCAGAGACTGGTCAAAAAAAGGTTGAAGGCAGGCTGGCATTTCCAGCCGAAACCCATTTTGTACCAAAAACCGGGCTCTTCTCATCAGTTGAATCAACATCTCCTCGGCACTTACGGTAGTTTTATGGAGGTATACCTGCCAATACATCAATCTGCGGGAACTCAGAAAATTCTCAACAGAATAAATGGCTTTCTCCTCTACCACGAGTGCATCTTCATGAACATCAATCATCCTCAGTATCCTTTCTGCAGAAATAGATCCTTCAGCAACGCCCGTAAAAAAACAGTCCCGACGGAGGTAATCCATCCTGTCAATATCCAATTGCCCCGACACCAACTGAAAGAAAAACGGTCTTGGATAACTTCCCTTGAACATTTCCATGGCCATTCCCAGCCGGCCACCCAACAAAAAATTGAGGCGCTCCATAAACAAAACAGAAAGATCTTCATGATGCAATTGTGGGATGATGCTGTTTTCCAGAGCGTGAGAAAAAGGGCCATGTCCTACATCATGGAGTAAAATAGCCAGTTTAGCAGCTTCCTCCTCTTCATCAGAAATGGGATGGCCCTTTTCTCTAAGGGTTTCCAAAGCGAATCCCATCAGGTGCATGGCTCCCAAAGCATGATGAAACCGGGTATGATGTGCACCTGGATAAACCATTTCGGTCAATCCCAATTGCTTTATCCGCCTAAGTCTCTGAAAATAAGGATGATCTACAACCTCCTGAATGGTACCTTTTGGGATAGTGATAAACCCATGGACCGGATCATTTACAATTTTTCCCGTTCTTGACATGAAAAGCAAAGGTAAACAGGACTTTAGCAGAAAGAGGAAAAACGGCCACCGATAATCTCAAATCACTCCTGACTGATTTTAGCTTGTTTTGCAGGAAAAGCGACCGTGTAATCAAAAAGATGCTGGCTGGAATAATTCGTTGGATGTTTGGATTGGGATTCGGGCTCTTTCTTTGTCTGCTCCTGGGTCTTGCATTTTGGCACCGAAAAATCTACTCCGAGAATTGTTTGGCTTGTACCCAGTGGGCAATCAAACCTTTCGGTAGAATCCAGGACCCGGAAATAGATGAAAGTTCAGGGCTTGCTTTCTGGAAAAAAGACCTCTTTTTTACCCACAACGACGACACCGATTCCAGCTTGTACCTCTTAAACGCAAAAGGAAAGCGTCTTAAAAAATGGACTATTCCATACACCAACCGGGATTGGGAAGACCTCTCTATGAACGCCTCGGGGAAACTATTTCTTGGAGATTTTGGCAACAATCTGAATGCAGACCGACCTCTGAAAATTTACATTATCGATCCAACAAGGGAAAAAGTAGAAGGAATTATCCGGTTCAGATATGCAGAACAAACCCGATTTCCTCCCTTGTGGCCTGGTCAGATGAACTTTGATTGCGAGGCTATGGTGGCATGGAAGGACAGCATTTACCTGTTTACCAAAAACAAATCTGAAAGGAATACGTGGGTGTATGTCCTGCCGGCCCGGCCCGGTTCTTATGTCATTCGAAAAAAGCTGGAAATGCCAATTCTTGGCCTGGTTACTGCTGCTGCCCTAAGGCCGGATGGGCAAGAGCTCGCCTTACTGACTTATGGAAAAATCTATTTTCATCATCTTTCAAATGGATTGGCGCATATTGATCTCTCAAACTCTTGTCTGGCTTACTGGCAATTTCGCCAAAGTGAATCTCTAAGCTATTGGGGAAGGGATAGTTTGCTGGCTGGAAATGAACAAGGAGAACTATTTTTGGTTACCAGAAAATGAGAGGAAACACAATTGGAAAAGCATTTAGCATAACCACTTTTGGGGAATCCCATGGTAAAGGAATCGGTGTCATCATCGATGGATGCCCTGCCGGGTTAACAATAGACATAGGTGCCATTCAAGCGGAGCTGGACAAGAGAAAACCTGGCCAATCAACTTTGACCTCCCCACGATCAGAGTCGGATAAGGTAGAATTCTATTCCGGAATTTTTGAGGGAAAAACTACCGGAACACCGATTTGCATGCTTCTTCTTAATTCAGATGTCCGGTCAGAGGATTACGCCCATTTGGCAAATGCTTTTCGCCCCTCCCATGCAGATTTTACTTATCAGGAAAAATATGGCATTCGCGATTACCGGGGAGGTGGAAGAAGTTCTGCCCGTGAAACTGCCGCAAGGGTGGCTGCTGGTGCCGTTGCAAAACAATTTTTGAAGCTGTTTAACATTAGGATTGTAGCTTATGTCCAACAAGTTGGAAATGTACAGGTTGGTGTTCCTTATCATGAATTATCGTTTGACTTGATTGAATCAACTCCTGTTCGCTGCCCGGACCCTGTCAAGGCAAAAGAAATGATTGCTTTAATTGAAGAGGTAAAACAGGAAAGAGATACAATAGGAGGGCATATTCGATGTGTTTGCATAGGTGTTCCCGCCGGCTTAGGCGAACCCGTATTTGACAAATTGCACGCCGATCTGGGTAAAGCAATGTTGAGTATTAACGCCGTAAAAGGATTTCAGATTGGGGAAGGTTTCGGTTCTGCTGCCATGCGGGGGTCGGAGCATAACGATGTGTTCATCAAAAAAACAGGAGGAATCGGAACGGCTACGAACCATTCCGGAGGAATCCAGGGAGGCATCAGCAATGGGGAGGATATTTGGTTTGATGTTGCTTTTAAACCTGTTTCAACCCTGTTACAAGCCCAGCAATCGGTCGATAACCAGGGTGAAGAAATATTGCTGGAAGGTATTGGGCGACACGACCCATGTGTATTGCCCAGGGCCGTTCCCATTGTTGAAGCTATGGCTGCTCTGGTTCTTGCAGATCATTTATTAAGGAGCCGGATGGATAAAACAGACCTATAAAATGAAAGACAAAGTTGTCCTGATCACAGGAGGCACCTCGGGAATAGGAAGTGCGCTTGTGGAGCAATGTCTCAGAAAAGGAGCAAGAGTGGCCTTCACCGGGCGGTCGGCTTCAAGGAATGAAGAAACAATTGCCCTGCTTCGCCAAAAGGGTTTGGAAGCATTTGGAATTGAGGCCGATGCCGGATCGGAAAACGATGCTTTTAAAGCGGTATCACAAACAGTTAATCGATTTGGAAAACTCGATATTCTCATCAACAATGCCGGTATTTCCATGCGGGCTTTGTTTTCAGAATTGGAACTGGGAATTTTCCGGCAGGTAATGGATACCAATTTCTGGGGCACAGTCTATACATCCAAAGCCGCTCTGCCCTATTTGATCCGAAGCCAGGGCGCCCTGGTGGGCATTTCTTCAGTCGCTGGATTTAAAGGACTGCCTGGAAGAACCGCCTATTCAGCATCCAAGTTTGCTATGGAAGGATTTCTGGAAGCCCTTTCTCTGGAATTGAAACGAAAAAATGTCCACGTATTGATTGCATGCCCAGGTTTCACTGCATCCCGCATTCGCGAAAATGCTTTAACAAAATCAGGTTCCCCTCAGGGTGTATCGCCTCGGGATGAAGGAAAAATGATGTCGGCCGAAACCGTTGCCATTAGGATTATTACTGCCTTAGAGCAAAAAAAGACGAGAATAGTGATGAGTAAAGAGGGAAACCTTGCCTGGTGGCTTAATAAGTTCTTCCCTGGATGGGTAAGTGAAATGACCTACCGGAAATTAGCGGCCGAGCCAGATTCTGGTTTGGATCCCTGATGGCTATTTTTCGTTGAGAACCCTTATGAGAGATTCGGTAGCGGTTCCTGCAATCTGCGCCATTTCTTCCCTTGAAAAAATCCTTTCAGATTCAGCATAACCGTTTTCCTGCAACCTTTGCCTTAAGGCGTCGGTTTCCGCCAAAACCCTTTCCCGCATTGGTGTATAAGCCAGATGGACCATTTTATCCTGGAAACGGTTTGATTCCTCTGCCTGCAACTGAAGGGCAGCCATGAGCATGGGTCCGTTTTCTGCCAATGCTTTAACGGCAACATCTTTCGGTAGAGATCTGATTTCCAAAACGGTTGCTGCTTCCGCAAATCCAGGGTAAGAATGGGGCAATAATGCGTCTGAGAGACCGAGAAGTTCCTGGCCGAAGTCTAGTCTTGTGATAAGCGATTTTCCAAACGATGTTGTCCTGAAATGCTTAACAATCCCCTTCTCCAACCAGAAAACAGATTGTGGGTACTGACCTTCAGAATATAAGAGATGTTTCCTTGGAAGTTTGATTAATTCGGCTCCATTTTCCTTAAAAACGGTTTTGAAAAACGAAAGTATTTGCTCCCGGGCATCATGAAGCTTTCGGGGAGCAGCACTACGTTGCATTCCGGAACCAGATTTTTGAAGGCGGGCCTCAATGGCAGCCAACAATTCCAATTCTGTGAAAGGCTTGGTCAGGTAATCATCGGCTCCCAACTCCATGGCTTTCCTCTGATCCGCCCTTTCGGCCTTTGCGGTCAGAAAGATAAACGGCACCTGACTTAAGGTCTCATCCCTTCGGAATAAATGAAGAACTCCATATCCATCAAGGACCGGCATCATGATATCGCAAACCACCAGATCAGGAACATGACCCCGGGCCAGCTCAACACCAACCTTTCCATTCTCTCCTGCAAATACTTCAAAACCTGCGAGTTGAAGGATTTCGCTGGTATTCTCCCTTATTTCAGGATTATCTTCAATTAATAAGATTTTCTTCATTTGGAATCAAGTATAATGGTGAAAACTGTCCCCTGATTCAGGGCACTTTGAACCTCAATCCGGCCGCCCAACAGGGAAACATAACGCTGAACAATATGCAATCCCAGACCAGTTCCCTGAATATTATCCGCATTTCGACCCCGGAAGAACCTTTCAAAAAGGTGTTCCTGGTCTTCTTTAGAGATTCCTATTCCGTTGTCCCTGACTGAAATTCGCAAACTTCCTTCGTGGCGGAAGGCATGAACTTCAATAGTAGCGCCTTTGGTTGAAAATTTTAAAGCATTAGAAAGTAAATTGAGGAGCACATTTCGCACCATCTCCTTATCGAGTTCAACGAGGGCCACACTTTCTGTTTGATGCCTGATAACTTTTCCATCCTGCGCCTGAGCCTGCATTTCTGCTACCACTTCCCTTAACAAAACCGGTAAATTAAATTTTTCCGGCCTGGGCTCAATTTTACCTTCTTCTAATTTACCAATGGATAAAAACTCATTCAACAAATTACTGAGATTTTTAACGGTATCGGTTATCCGGCGAAGGTGTTTTTCACGTTGTGGCTGCTCCTCCTGTCTGATATATTTTCCGATCAGTGTCGCAGAAGTGAGAATGGTTGCCAATGGTGTTTTAAATTCATGGCTGGCCATGGTAACGAACCTGCTTTTGAGCTCTCCCAACTGTTTTTCTCTTTCCAAAGCTTCCTGAAGCTCTTTTTGCGAAGATTCAAGTTGACTTAGGGTATGTCGGAGCGCTTCTGTTCTACGCTCAACCTCCTGTTCCAGATTGGCATTTAACTCACGGACTTCCTGAGTTACCTGCTCGAGCTCAGATTTTTGCTTGTGCAAAATAGCTTCATTCTTTTTCCGGATGGTAACATCCAGAATAAAGGAAATGACAAACAATCCCTCCTCTGTGTGGAAATAACTCAGGCTGATTTCTACAGGAACGGTGGTGCCATCTTTTCTTCTGGCCAGAAGGTCCCTGCCTGCACCCATAGGACGAACCTGTGGATGAATGGTGTAGTGTTCACGGTTACTTGCATGGGTGTTTCTTTTTCCCTCTGGAATCAGGACTTCCACCTTTTTCCCGGTTAGCTCCTCGCCAGAATACCCGAAAATGTTCTCAGCGTGTTGATTTACAAGGGTAATTTCGCCCTTACTGTTGGCGATCACAATTCCGATGGTAGCAAAATTGAAGAGTGCTTCAAACTTTTGCTTTTCCTTCAGAAGATGGTCGATGGCCTTGGTTGTCATGGGGGCAGAATAGGGCTGTAAAAAAATATAAGGCCGAAAACGCCACACATGATTGGAATCCAAACCAATCCTGATCAATATCAGGTTTTGGGAGCAAACTTACCTTTTCAGGACCTGAAGCCAACTATTGCAATGACCACCTCCAGGAAACCTGATGTTAAAAAAGTAGATCCCTTCATTTATTTGATCTGGAGTCCAATTGTTGTCGTACGAATCAGTTTGAAATACTTTGTGGCCCCATCGGTTGAATACTTCGAGTTGCCAGTTGGGTTGAAGCCCCTGGATTACAAATGCCTCATTCCGGCCATCTTCATTTCGGGTAATAAGATTTGGAACAAAAAAATTCGGGATATCTACCTTCTTAACATAAACTTCTCTGCAGCCATCCTTAAAAGCTTCGAGTTTTACCTCATACTGTCCCGGGCCTGCAAATTGATGTCTTGGCTCGAATTCGGTACTTTTTGACCCATCCCCGAAATCCCAGGAAAAGGAAGTTGCGCTTTGGGTGGTGTTCAGAAACTGCTGGGCAGGCTGACCACATCCCTCAAAAAAAGAACTGGTAGAAAAGGAAGGCAAAATGTTGATTTTCTGGTCGTTTAGGAAGAGAGTATCAAATGCATTTTCAGCACAATTGCCTTTTGCACCATTTAGTCTTATGGGCACCGTGCCATTCATGGAGAACCGCCGGAAAACTTCTGGTCCGACAGCTGAATCAGAAGCGCCGATATACCAGACATACCTGTCGGAACTATCCCGATTTGAAAACAAACGGACGTCATAAATTCCATCACAAGGATGGTACGTTTTTTCGGTTCCAAAGCCAAGATCGATTTTTCTGTTTCGGACCCGATACTGGGACTTCGCAATACAGCCGTCAGCAGATTTTGCAGAAATGGTGTACAAAATACTTCCCAAAGGCACAATAACAGGATTCCAGGATGTCGGGTTGTTGAGGTAGTTTTGAGGGAACCACGAGAGCTGGTAAGGTGCCAGTTCCGGAAAAATTGGTTTTAAGGTATCTCCTACACAAAACGAATCGGTTGGAAATGAAGTTGGAATATTCAGAGGATCGGGGACGAAAATCGTATCCCTTGCCTGAGCTTCATAAATGCAGGTTTTGGGATTAACAGCCTTCAAGGTAATGATATATTCACCTGGGCTTGGGTAAGTATAACTTATGGTTGCTGCATTGCTGACCAGGGAATCTCCATTCCCAAAATACCAGACATAGTAAGCCCCATTTTCAGAAAGATTGGAAAGGCTTAGAATCCGGGGGCACTGAACTGCACCTGCAAACTGAAACTTTGCTTTTAAGTCAAACAGATTGAATTTCAGAACTCCATTATTGCAATTGGAGCTTCTGATATTGGGTTGATATGCATTCGGTGTTCCAATGAAATAGTTATTAAAATCATCCTTACACCCGCAGACTGCCTGAGTTACAACACCTTTCTTGTCAAATCGGCTGGTTCCACCATCAACATGTTCTCCCCGGCCAGAATTGCCTCCCAGATAGGTCCCGTAAACCATTGACCTCGCATCTTTTGATAAAACCAGAAAATAAAAATCTGAACTATCGGAGCTAATGGATTTAATGGCATCGTCAGAAGTAGGGAGGCCGATGGTATAGCCACCTGCAAAGCCCGGGCCGGCATAGTTTACTCTTCCACCCCACCCTGAAATGAAAATTCTCTGACAGGAATCAACCAAAAACCCTGTTGGCACTATATTCGGTTGATTTGGTGTTGTACCTATGGTCGTAGACCAAACCAGATTTCTCAGATCGCCGGTGAATTTCTGGATAAACTGTCCTCCCCTTGCGGACCCAAATGTTCCGGATGTTTTAGGCATAGTACCAGATGTCTGACCAAAAACATAAACAGAGCCAGACGGATCTGTTTCCAGCAAATAGGCCTGATCGTAAGAAACAGTCCCTGTGTAGGTTCCCGATCTGAACAATCCATTTGATTTATCAAAAACTGCCAATACCCCATCAATTCCTCCACCAAGCCGGTTGGGTTGATAGGCACCTGTTGAAACAGGGAAATTTGTGCTGTTGGATCCGCCACAAACAGCTATTTGGCTGGCGCCCAAAAACTTGATTGAAAACAAAGCATCTTCAGCACTTCCTCCCAGATAGGTTCCCCATAATATTTGAGAAAGATCGCCACTCATCCTGACAACCATTCCATCCATATTTCCCCGAAGATTGGGTTGATAGCCACTGGTAAGGGGTAAATTGTCTGAATGGGTGTGACTGGCAAGAAACAAGGTACCATCTTCGTCTACCAGAATATCGCCTCTGAACTGATCTCCGTAATTGGTTACTAGGTTTTCTACCACAGTCATTAGCCCATCGGTGCCTCCGCCTCCGAGGTAGGTGGAGTGAAGCAAATTCTGCCCATTGGCAGATAATCTGGTAATAAACAGGTCACTTCCATTTTCATAGGTAGGGACAACAAAAATTTCATCATATCCAAATGGATACTCCACCGGACCGCCACGGTGATTCCTTTGAAAAGCATTGGATGAAACAGGAAAATTGGTAGAGGAAGTAGTGCCCAGAATAATAAGGTTCTGGTCGTTGTCAAGGCTTAATGAGTGTGGCGTTTCGGAAGACAATCCACCTAAAAAGGTGCAGGAAAGTAGTTGAGAACCGGTTGGGTCGAATTTCAAAATCCCTATGTCGTATGTCAGATAAGGATTTTTTCCGGCTTGTCCATTGTAGCTTCGATCAAAGGCTCCTTGAGTAGTTGGGAATGAACTCCCATACACTGTACCAGCTGTATATGAGTTTCCAAAAGCATCGCTGATGGCAGTATTTGCCCAGTTGTCACTTCCGGATCCACTATAGGTAAAAAAATTGAGTTGTGGATCAATTACGGTTGGGTATTTGGGATCTATTGGGCTTCGGAAAACAAAAGATACTACATTTCCCGTCAACCGATACTCACAAGCCACAACCTTCTGGAAACCCCCGATCAACTGATAAGCTTTTGGGATATGCTCTTCAACTACCCCCAGTGCTGTTTGAATATGAAGCCTTCCATTTTGGAGACTGAGGTTTTTGCAACCATCAAAACGCATCTGGATGCTACTCCCATTGTTTCCTTCCTTAAGATTGAAGTCATATTTCAGAAAATTGTCCTGGGCTTTTACCAACATATCTACCCCTGGATAAAGTTCTTTATATAAAACTGTTTCAAATGCGGGAACATTCCGGGCCCATTGCCTTTGCTGGGATCCTATGTAATAATTAAACCGCGTTGAAGAGGGCTGACTTGCCGGAATTGGCAAAACCCTGAATGCCTTTTCAAAAACAACGTCATAAACTGCAGCCAGAATAGGAAATCTATCAGGTTCTTCATTGTGTCTTACAGAATGAACATTGGCCAGAGGATGATTTGTTCCCCGGATCAGTTCATACCGGATCCTCGAAGGCATCATCCATACCCGATGGTTTCCGATTCCAGCCTGAAAAAGAGCAGATTCCGGCCATTGGCCTTTATTTTCAATAAACGTCCCCTGAATGTTCTGTATAGCAATCCCATGAAGGATTGGCACAACAAAACATAAGAAAAAAATAGAGAAGCGTTTTCCGGACCACCGAATCATTGGGACAAAAATACAAGGATTCGTGATTCCTCAAACCAATCCTGGTCCCATTAGGGGAATTACTTCGAACGAAGGAAGTATTGGTTTGGTCTTTCCAGGCTTATCCCAAAAGTTACAGCCAGAGTGCTGTTATAGTATTTACTGATAATCTGGTCGCTGCCCTTTCCTGTGGCAATAAACTGTCCAAGGTCATCCCTCAGGTTATCGCTCACATTGATAAATCCGTGATAATAGCGAACATCAATATGATACCAATGGTTGACAAAAAACCATGAAATACCCCAGCCAACTGTCAGACCAAAGTCATCACGTTTAATCCACTCCTTCGCATCAATATTGAATTTGGAATTAAGGTCAGTAAACTTGGCATTCATGATGCCTGAATAAGTTGGACCAAAAAACAAATGTGGCCTGGTTATTCCTCCCCTGTTTAACATGTACTTAAACAGGAAGGGGAATTCCAGATAACCAATATTGTATTGATAGGCATTTTCCCTTTCATCATTGGTCTCATCAAAATCAAATGTGTTGTAAAATTTTGCCTTGTGGCCCCGGGTCGAATAAATTCCATTTATCTCGAATTGCCATTTTTTGTTTTTGGCGAATTTGAAATTCAGATAAGCTCCAATGGCAAAACCGGGTTTAATTTTCTGCATTCCTGAAGCTTGAAAATTTCCCCGAAACATCGAAAGATTTCCCCCCAACTTGGGCCCAAAGCCTGGTTTTTGTGCTACAGCATTAAAAACCATCGCGAGGGATAATATTAAAAAAAGGACTGCAGGTCGGTGTAAAAAAGCGGAACGAAAAGGAAGAATCATTTCAATTGGAGGAGACCTTTGGCTACCAAAAGTTTGCAATAATACAGGAATGATAAGACAAACCGACAAGGATGTCCTTTTTTTTAAAGCTATGGTCACATTCTCCTTACAAAGGAAAAATCAAAATATGTCTGTGGTTTATTTATGAGGGTTGTCTGCCTTTTTCACAAAATCTGGCAAAAACACCAAGTGGTAAAATCTTCCCAAATCCATCTTCAAGGTGTAATTCCCCTGTTTCGGCCCTGACCTGGGGAAAATATTCTTTCATTAAATTGGATGCGATAGAAGATGAAAATCCGAGACTATATAAATTTAAAATCAGAGATTGCCGTTCGGGATCAAGGATTTTTGAACAGGCTTCCAATAGTTCAGGAAGTTTATCCTCCAAAATCCATTTTTCACCATCGGGACCACGGCCATAAGCCGGAGGATCGAGGATGAGCACCTGGTATTGGCTTTGCCTGCGGACTTCCCTTTGTACAAATTTCAGGGCATCGTCCACCATCCAACGCATACCTTCCAGACCCGAAGCTTCCATATTTTCCCTTGCCCAGGAAACGACTGGTTTCACAGCATCCAGATGGGTAACTTCTGCTCCTGTTTGCCGGGCCACCAAAGACGCAATTCCGGTATAGGCAAATAGATTAAGGACTTTAACAGGTTTTTCTGAA
>JBIPNA010000399.1:0-3316 GCA_044375665.1 Catalimonadaceae bacterium | reverse complement strand
CAGAAAACCAGCCATGGCAAAGGGGAATTTTTGGAGGCTTTTTTGGGATAAAAATTCAGGATAAACCAAACTTCCCATTCATTTGAGAACAACCGATCATCAGCATGTACGTTAATATAAAATCCTGTCGTATGGCGTTCCTGAGGCCTATTGTTTCCGGATTTTCATTTGTCATTTTCCTGCTGTCCGCGATCCAACATAGCAACGCGTCGTGTGCGGATGAACCATTAAAAAAGAAACCATCCGGTCTTAGATGTGGGTTTTGCCCTTGTCCTTTAAAGGATGTCAAAGATCCGCCAACCCCCTTTCGATGGGGAGCCCAGTTATCCCTTGGAGGAGGCCTTTTTCCTTCAGGAACCCTGACGCAAAACTTTCGGTTTCCATGGGCATTGGAAGGAGGGGCCCTGGTTCGATATCAACGATTTGCCATTGGCGGAAAGATCGGCATGGCTTTTGGTTCAAGTCAAACCCGAAAAGATGCTGGAAACGGCGCATGGCAGTCCAGTGATAAAGCTGAAATGATCTTTGGGCAATTGCTTCTTTCCGGAAATGTATTTCGTTACAGATGCTTCTCCATCTGGACCTGGGCCGGTGTCGGTCTTTCGGCCATCGACGTATATTCCAGACCAAATGCTGCAGCACTCCACAGCGGATACACCAGATTTTTTCCTGCTGGCATTCAATTCAAATACGAGCTCTCCCGACCAAATCCCGACCTGGACGAAGCACCCGTCTCCGTATTTCTGCAATACCAGTATTCGGAACACCGTGCCTTTGGATATCGGGGTGCCTGGCAAGGCCTGAGTGCCGGCATTTGGTTGCAAGGTCCTTGGTAGTTTTGAAGGAGAAAAGGAATCCAAATGCCGAAAGAAGAGAATTAGCCCTGATGTTTAACCTGATATCCCATTTTCCAACAATTTCAGGATTGATTTTTCGACCCGGTTTTCTTCCCTTTTCCAGTAAAAACATTTTGGTTGCATTTGTTTGGCTGGGATTCAGATTTCGTGGCTAAAGCCCCTTCAAACACCCTCCTTTTTCGGATTTCAACGAAACCCTTTATCAGCCGGATAGTTCAGTCAAGAGAACTCAAGTCAACTCCGGAATAAAATTTTAGAAATGTAGATAAGAATGCCAACATCTTGCCTTTTGAGGAATCGCCTATCTAACCATTTCGCTGATGAAAATCAAGCCAAAACAAAATGATTATCAGGGATTAACGATTTTTAAAAGATCAGATTGACCCCATGATCTGGGTTCTCTGGCTTGGTTTGATTTTGGCAGGATTGGGAATTTTGATCCTGCTGGCGGCCCTGGTTTCCCCGCTTGAAATGCTGGTGTCCTCCAGAAGCCAAACCTATCAGATCAACTGGCTTTGGTTGGGGAGAGCCTGGATCAGCCCTGGGGAATCATCCAAAATCGGGATCAGCTTTGGTTTGTGGCGTTGGGAAAAAGACCTGATCGAAGCTTTGGCAACTGTTTCCAAAAAATCCGGCAAGAAAAAGGAACCTAAACTTTCCAAAACCGGGAAAAAGCGCTTTGGGTTTGATTTTTCGCTCATCAAAGGGATCTTCAAAACCTTCGAAATCAAACGATTTCAAGCCGATCTGGATTTCGGGGACCCGGTCTTTACTGCCCAGGCCTTTTCAGTAATCGGAGCCATCCCAGTATTGCGAAGGTCTGTTCATTTGAATTTCCGTGGCATCAACCAAATCGAACTTTGGGTTCGTAACCGTCTCATTTTTATTCTTTTATTCATTCTTAAAACAAAAATCCTATGAAAAATCAAGCTGAAGAAGTGCTGGACAAAGTGACCGACTTCCTGAAAAACGAAGTAAAAACCGAAACTGTTGTCGGTAAGCCTTTTACGCTGGGCGAGTTTGAATGTGTACCCGTGATCAGCTTTGGAATGGGCTTCGGTTATGGCGGCGGTGAGGGAGAAGCTCCAAAAGAAGGTCATGGCGAAGGTAGCGGAGCCGGGGCCGGAATGGGTGTGACCCCCATTGGGTTCCTGGTTTCAAGACAAGACCATATTTCATTTATCGCCACAAAAGGCCAATCGGGCCTCGCGAGTGCCATGGAAAAAGTACCCGGACTGGTAGATAAGTTTATGGCTGCCAGAAAAGAGAATTAGCCACTTTCCGATCTTAAGCCTGTTTTCTTTTGGCCTAAGCAACAAGTGTTCTTAAAAAGGAATTGCGGTTTGGAAATGCCTGCCGCAATTCCTCAAAGACATTGGGAAAAGGTATAGCTCTTAAAAACATTAGAAGAAGTTTGGTCTTTTAAAACCCTGTTTAGAAAACCACTGACCATTTTCTATTTGAATCCCGCACTTCAGTAAAATACCACTGATCACCGCTCCCAAACCCCATAGGCCTCTTCGTCGGCCCCCAGGCTTTGAAAAAAGGCCTTTACTCCGGGCAGACTGCTTCCTTCAAAATCAAAAATCCGTTTCTTTCCGGCCTCCGACTGAAAATAGCTATAAAAAAACCGGGTAAGGGCATCCATTTGAAAACCACGGTCTGAGGACATGGAAAAGAGATAGTGGTCGCGTTCTTTCCAACGCAACAACAATACCAGGCAAAGCGGCTCATTGTCTGAAAAAACAGCGAATCGCCGGAGATGATTTTGAAAAAAAGTATCCGACGATAACTGAAGAAGAATCCGCTCTTCCCTGTCTGTCGGCCGCCATGCTTTCCCGGAAGGCTGGTTGTAAATTTGTCTGAAAGCAGTCCGGAACTCGCCGGCATCCAGCTGTCTGACATCCAGCGCTTCTGATTTTTTCAAAGCAGATTTTCTCCCAGATTTCCACTTGCCCATCAGGGAACTGAAATCTACATCAAGAGGCAGAAACTGATTTGTTTTGGGTACAAAATGGAGCCCGGGATACATTCCAGATCCGGGTGGCAACGAACCTGTACTCCATTTGCACATCCAGGTATCTTTAAGGAACAACATCCAGGAATTCCAGGCCGTTTCTTTTTGTGCTTCCGGACCTGGAACCGGGTCGAGACGCTGACAGTAGGCTACCTGAAAAACCCTCCAACGCCAGAGCCACTTGTCTCCGCAAAATGGAAAATACCATGAGGTGTCCCCCATCTTTGCTACCCAGGCTTTGTCGGGAGCTACTATGTCAAGAAATTCAGGCTGCTGGTAAAGGGAAAGTTCCCGGATTTTCTCCATGGGAAGCCACTTTCCCAGCGCATCATAGCGGTGAATTTCTGGTCCGGATGCCTTCATTTAGAAAAACCCGGTGGTTGGTATTGCCTGCTGGCAAGTTTGAAAGCTGTTAATTCCCGATTGGACTCCAGCACTTTAC
>JBIPNA010000064.1:0-12648 GCA_044375665.1 Catalimonadaceae bacterium | reverse complement strand
AGTTGCCGGACAATCACTTGGTGATTGGGGCGATGATTTCGATATCACCACCCCACTTGTTTGCGCAGGAACCAATACAGACCTCATCGCCCGCAATACGGTATATCGTGTGGAGGAAACAGCTGTTCCCGCCAATGGACCAACCCCTTACGAAGCCAATGGCTGGAGAGCCCCTGCTTCCTGCAGTGTGCAGCCCGGAGCAGGTTTCAGGGTGTTTTTGAATGGTAAATTCTTCCAATACAATGCCGGAAAATTTGAAAATACCGGTGCTATGACTGTAGGTGGATTAAGCCTGCCTGTAACCCATACCCCCGCAGGATACCAGGGCGGTGGCTGGAACCTCGTGGCAAATCCTTACCCCAGCAACATCAACTGGGATGCCGGCGCAGGTTGGACAAAAACCAACATGCAGAATGCCATCTATATCTGGAAAGGCGCCAGCAACCAATACGGTTCTTATGTAGGAGGGGTCAGCACAAATGGTGTAGACAACATCATTCCTTCCGGACAGGCATTTTTTGTCCGGGCAAACGCATCCCCATCGTTGTCCATCAACGAAAACGCCAAATCTGCTTTGGCAAAAAATATGATGCGGGTAGCCACCAATCTGCCATTATTGCGCCTCAGGGCCATCCAGGGTGAGGTTTCCGATGAAACAGTTGTCCATTTTGGCATGGGTGCTACCGATGCTTTCGACTCCGACTGGGATGCTGGCAAGATGCCAAATCCAGCATTGAATATTTCCACCAGATCCGGCGCAGAAAGTCACTCGATTCAGGGATTGGCCCCGGTTGAACAACAAAAAACTGTGCCACTCGACTTTTCCGGCGTGTCTTCAGGAAATGTTCAGGTCACTGTTTCAGGCATCAGTTCCCTGGAGGGATTGGATGTGTTTTTGAAGGATAATTTCCTCAATACCATCGAAGCTTTGACCGAAGGAATGGTTCTGGATCTGCCCTTTAGCAGCGATGCTGCAGCTTCAGGAGATGGTCGTTTCGAACTGATTTTCCAAAATACAGAAACCATCAGCGGGGTGCCGGTTTCCAGAAAATCCGATTTTCTGGTCTATCCCAACCCAAGTTCAGATGGCCGGATCCACATCGAACTTTCTGGTCCGGTTTCCGAAATCAAGGTGACCGATGCTTTGGGCCGCCTGGTTTGGTCCAAATCCGGAAAACTGGAGTCAGCATTCGACATCCAGCTTCCCCGCAAGCCGGGCGTATACACACTGCAAGCCGATGGTAAAACCCGGAAGGTAGTCATCAAATAAGTCCACAAATTGAAAACAGACAAAGAGGCTGCTCTGAAAAGGGCAGTCTCTTTTTTTTTAGAGGTTTTCCTCGATCAGGGCGGCTTTTCCTGCTATTCGCTCCAAGTCCTCGCAGCGGTCGTTCCTCCCTTGCTGTGGGCTTTCCGCTGCTATCAGGGCCGCTGTTGGTTTAACGTTGCCAACACTCCCTTACCAAAAATAGCATTTCCAATAGAGCCTTTCAAAAAGGTCCTTCTTAAGTTTCATAACCTGCTTGAAACCCGCTGGAAGTTTTCAAAAAATCAGGTAAGTTTCTGACCTACAGCTAATTTATTTATCCCAGATAAAAAATCCTTCCACATCTGTACGGCATGTCAGAGTTTGAAATCTGGATTCAGGTACCATTCAATTTAAGGTCACCCAGTTATTCAGTGTGTCCGAAGTAACGAAAGTATCCCCATTGCATTGCAGTAGATTAGCGTCCCTTGTAGCCTTGGAAATCATCAAATTGGTTCGGTTGCCTGCACCCCGCAAAATGTATTCATTGAAGAGGCCATCGGTAATGACATCAAAATAAGAAACCATTCGTCCCTGTTTGGTCGGATCGTTTACAATTACTGCAATGTCCGACATCGTTTGAGCGCCAATATGGGTGCCGAGCATGTCTCCTTTGGCCACCTGAGATCCAACCTGAAGACTGGAGGTTAGATTCACATGAAAAATTGAAAACCGGAAAGCAGGATAGGCATCAGACGCTATTTCAATTTTTGCGCCTGCCCATTCAGATTCCAAACGGGTTACTTTTCCTGCAACCGGAGCGAAAATTTTTATGGTTGACCAATCCACACTGGCCTTGGGTTCAAAATAGTGTTTCATGCTCCTGCAATCTTCAAACGCATCGGAATAATCATGCCCGACCGAAGATCTGAATCTGGAAATCCGGTGGATGTTATGAAGTTCTATGTAGTTTGTCTCTACAAATTTCGGTATCCCGTTTTTGTCGATGTCCCAGATATCTGTTGCTTGAGGCTGGTTTTCTGATTCCTTTTTACAGCTCCATGTCAGGATGGCCCAAGGGAAAAACAGCAAAAGAACCAATTGCATTCCTGGGATTTTTTTCATTTTTGGTGCGGTTTTATACTTATACTAGTTCTAATATGAGTGAACGCAATGAAATGATTTGTGTCAATTTAAGACCTGATGTTGTCGACTTTCCGCTTCAAAAAATTTAGTTCAAGGCAATCCCCACCATAAACCCCAACCAGGGCTTATTCTGATAGATCCATACTTTTCGATCGGGATTCATCAGGTAATCAAATCCAAGTGCAATGCCGAAACTGGCCAGGTTTAATTCCACAAATCCAGCTAATCCAGCTTGCATAATCAATGCACTGTATTCATCGGTTCGATTATTCCGGGTTGTAAAGGGACTGATCAGGGTAGTTCCCGGACCTGCAAAAATGCCAATATCATATCCTTGGGTTGTGATTTTAGGTTGGTAAATTCCTAAAGGGTCTTTTTTGCTTTCCACACGGAACATATCTTTTCTCCAACCCGCATAAACGGCAAGATTAAAATCTGTGGTCAATTGTGGTGATAATCCATAAACCGAAGGGCGATACTTGAGTAAAACGGAAGTGATCAAATCATAAAGAAGGGCAGCAGAAAAATGTCAGGTTTTCAAATTATACTAAGGTATTTGCAGTCTGGATATATCGGCTATTGAAGGATTTGTGCTTACTAATATTCAAAAAGATTCATCAAGTCATGTATTTTTGCCTTCCAGATCACTTAGTCTTTTAATGAAATATTTAGTACCTCTATTTGCATTTTTATGTATCGTTTCCTACTGTCAGGCTCAAATTGACAATCTTGACCCAAATTTTGGAAACGGTGGGGTAGCACATGCCAATTTCTTTTCCAGTTGGGATGAAGGTCAGGCGGCCATCCGATATCCGGATGGAAAAATTTTAATAGCCGGAAGGACTCGAAATGCCCAAAACCAATACATAATTTGTGTAGCGCGGTTTTTGTCAAATGGCCAGCCAGACAACAATTTCGGGAATCAGGGCAAGGCCACATTCAGTTCAAATGCCAATGATAATATCGTTAAAATCATTGATCCTCTTTTGCAGCCGGATGGAAAAATTATCATTCCGGGAACGATAAATGTGAACAATGTCGTAAAGAGAATATTGGTTCGGATTCAGGCTAACGGCCAGTTGGACAATTCGTTTGCAGCCAATGGTTTTTATGTTTCAACATTCGAAAATGAAGAAGACATTTCCCAATGCCGTCTGTTCTCAGATGGTAGAATATGGTGTATTGGCGGAAATCAGGTTTCTACAGCTCCAAATGGATTATTGAGAAATCGCCTGAGCAGCATCCGCTTTTTGGCCAATGGAATCATAGATACTTCCTATAACGGAAGCAACTACAAGGTTCATGCAGTGGCAACCGGCGAGGCTTTTGATGTTGCTACAGAAGGTTGTTTTTTATCAGACAGTACGGCTGTTATTGTGGGCAACAACTTTCCTACTGTGAATGGAACCCGAAGATTGGTTTTTGCTAAAATCAATTTCAAAGGGAATTTTGACAGCACATTTGGAACCAACGGAAGTTTCCGGCATTTACCGCCTTACAATCTTTTTGGAACAACCCGATTAAAGCCTGCTTCCAACGGCGATCTTATTATGACAGCCGCCGCCAGATTGTCGGGTTCAGGACAAATTGGAAATACTGCCGTTTACCGTTATAAATCAATTGGGAGGGTCGATTCTTCTTTTGGCACAAACGGAATTGCTGTTAATCCAAATTATACTTTCAATGGAAACTATCTCGCTGCGGATTTTCAGGTAGATGCTTTAGGTAAAATATGGGTAGCTCATTTCGGCCGAAATACTGCAGGTCTCCAAACTTATGCAGTATCTGTTTTTATGCCCAACGGTGCTATGGATAACAGTTATAACGGACTTGGTTTTTTGATGTCTGGAATGGTAGGGAGCCCAAAACGGATTTTTTTGGAGCCTGATGGATTTCCGATTCTTGCAGGAACAGGAATCAAAAGCGGCATCACAACAGAGGATGATTTGATAGCTGTAAAAATAAGACCATCAACCGTTTCAATTCTGCCAAATGAAGGCGGTAAGTTTTCAGTTTTTCCAACCTTGGTAGAAAGTGGTACAACCATCAGGATAGAATTTGAAGCCAAATCGCAAGTAGAATGGCAATTGGTGAATAATGCCGGACAAATCATTCAAAAAGGAATAAGCCAACAGGTAAGTCAAATCGAGCCAGAAACCAGCGGACTTGTTCCAGGCATGTATCATGTTCGTTGCCTGGTTGGAAAAACATTAAAACAGGCCCGGTTTGTGGTTTATTAAGCCCCTCTTCTAGTTTGCAATCAGGAGGTTTTAGTGTTGGGTTCATGATCCGCTTTCTAGACTTTCAGAATAAAAACCTTCAATAGGGGTTCGATATTTCAAATGTCGAACCTTAAGGTTTATTTTAAATATATCATCTTCCTCGTTTCGGTCTTTTTTTCGGTCCTGAGCTGATAATAGTAAACCCCGGCTGGTAACCCATCCGCATAAAAAGTAGTTGAATGCTCCCCTTTTTCCTGCTCGCCATCCATAAGTGTAATCACCTCACGTGTTGTTAAATCATATACTTTTAAATATACGTGAGCATTTTGGGGAAGTATCCAGGATATCGTTGTGGCATCTGTGAATGGGTTTGGGTAGTTTCTGATTAGTATTTTATCCGGAATTCGGTCTGTTAAAGGCAAATCATCTACTGAAGTTATGATACCTCCACCATTTGTTGTTTTTAGTATTGCACCTGACATATTTCCAACCACATAGCCCGTATCCACTCCGTTAGGGAAGCAAAGGGATGTAAGTGAATATCCATAGGGAACAGGGCTTGAATTCCATGTTGATCCCCCATCGGTCGTTTTTAGAAAAATGGAGGGATTATTTCCATACACGCCATCTGCGGCAATGTAACCCTTGAGTGGAGTAGGAAAGGAAATCTGGCTAAGCACAGACGTTGTTCCTGCATCTGTGATCGTCCAGTTATTACCACCATCGGTTGTTTTCAGAATTTTACTGCTGCTTTGTCCCCCGGTTGAAGACAATGCAAACCCGGTCTGAGAATCGAACGGAAATAAAATATCGGCCATACTTGCCTGAGGGAAATTGCCGTCGTGCTGAAGGTTCCAGGAAGTTCCTCCATCGGTGGTTTTGTAAATTCTCTGGTAAGCTGTTGCCAGATATCCGGTCTGGTTATCTATTGGAAAACTCATCGCCATAATATCCTTATTAAAAGAGCCTAAGGAAATCCAGGTGTTTCCACCATCTGTGGTTTTTAGGAGTTTGCCCGTTTCTCCACTTACATAACCTGTGGTGGAGTTGACTGGGAATTCTACATCATATAACAATTTGTTGGTCCCGCTAGATAAGGAATTCCAATTCTGCCCTCCATCAACCGTTTTTAAAATAGTACCATTATCACCTACGGCAAAGCCTGTATCTTTACCCAGAAACTGGATCTTTATTAAACTTTTGGATGTATTTGTACTTTGCTGAATCCAGTTATTTCCACCGTTGGCGGTTTTCAGAATTACCCCGGCGGACCCAGATATATAGCCGATTTGTGCATTAACAGGAAAATCAATACTGTTCAAAAAGAAATAGGGAACGCCTGTCCTGAGGTTTGACCAGTTTGAACCGCCATCTGTAGTTTTTAGTATAATTCCATGTGTACCAACAATTAAACCTGATTGATTATTTATGAATGAAACAGAATTATAGAAATGAGTGCCTGAAATATTGGTGTTTTGGGTCTGCCAGCTGCTGCCCCCATCTGTCGTTTTTAAAACCGTATTAAAATCGCCGGCAACATAACCTGTGGTTTCATTTTCAGGAAAACAGATTGATTTGTACGCATTGGTACCCGTATAAACTGAAAACCAGGTTTCCCCGGAATCTGTCGTTTTTAAAATGGTTCTGTTGCCTGCAGCATACCCAATGAGACTGGTTACAAAATGAAATGATTTTATATCACCAAACGATGACAGAACCGGCATTGATTTTCGCACCCAACTGGTGCCGCCGTCGGTGGTTTTATAAATTGAATTATTGCCCGACCCATCATGATGGCCTGAAGCAAGACCAGTTTGGTTGTTGAAAGGAAATTTGATGGCAATGATTCGCTCATCTAAAGTGTCTGACTGTGACCAATTAAGCCCTCCATCGGTTGTTCTGAAAATATAATTAATATCAAGCCCTATGCTTGCCCCAACAAAACCCGTTTGCTCATCACTGAAGTCTATTGATGATAAAAAATAGTTTGGGTTATAATTCACATTTTGCCAGTTACTACCCCCATTTGTAGTTTTAATAATAGAAGAGCCTGTTCCCTGTGCATTTCCAATTGCAAGAATAGTCATACCATTCTGCAGAAAGACGGCTTGCCGTAGGTTCCTGGTAGTGCCGGTGTTAAGAATCGCCCAGGTATTGCCTCCGTCTGCTGATTTCATTACGGTTCCACCATTTCCAATAGCAAAAGATAGGTTTTGGTCTATCCTGTTTACCTGAAAAAGGTCGTTTCCCTGTGGCTTCGGATTTTGCCAAATCCAGTCCGATTGTTGGGAAGATGCCAGGAAAGGGAAAAGAGACAGAATTGCCAGGGCCAGTCTTTTAACTTTATGTTTGGTTGGTTTCATAAATTTGATTCAAAGGGGATAACTTATTTTCTGAGCTACATCTTCCTTGATTCAATCCTTGATCACTTTAAAAGTCTGGTGATTTTTACCATTCCAAACATGTACCAGATACATGCCTGCCGGAAGGGTGTGAACGTCGATTTTAATCTGGCTGGCATCCTGAAATTGAAAACTCAGCAATCCCTTTCCCGAAAGGTCAAGTATTTGGATCGAAAGCACTTGGACGTTTGCAAGTCCCTCCACAAAAAGAAAATTTTGGGCAGGGTTCGGATAGATGGAAACCAGGCTATTTTCGGAAATTTCATCTTTAACCTCCGTTACAGCAGGGCATTTCACCTGAACAGGTTCGTTTCGGTTAATATTGGTACTGTCTCCCAATTGCCCATACTCATTATCTCCACAAGTCCAAAGCGTTGCACCTGATTTCAGACCGACTGTATGGGAGTTTCCGGCACCAAAATTTGACCAGTCTGTTGCCTGGGTTATAAGAATAGGTGCCAGGGAATTCTGGTCGGTTCCGTTTCCAAACTGGCCTTTGTGATTTAGCCCCCAGGCCCAGATGCTGCCATCCGACTTTTGCGCCAAACTAAAATATCCACCGGCCGAAACTGCCACCCAATTGTGTTCCGTACCAAGCCGGGTTGGCGTATTTCTTAAGGTTGTATTTCCTAAACCAAGTTCGCCAAAGTTATTTTTCCCCCATACCCAAAGTGTACTGTCGGCCTTGAGTGCCAGGGTGTGCTCAACGCCAGTACTAAATGAGATCCAACTGGTTTCTGTGCCAATTTGGGTTGGTTGATAGACACTATTGTTATTTCCAATCCCCAATTGTCCCCACATGTTGCCGCCCCAGCCCCACAGGGACCCATTGGATTTTTGGCCAATAGAAAAATTCTCCCCCGCCTGAACTACCCTCCAATTGGTGTCCGTCCCAACTTGTTTGAGTTTTATTTCAGACTCCACCGTTCCATTTCCCAATTGCCCGCTGTTGTTTAGTCCACAGGACCAAAGGCTACCATCGTTTTTCAGGGCCAGTGTAAAACCGGTGCTATTTGATATGCTGCGCCAGTCGTTTGCGGTGCCTATTTGGGTTGGAATCGGTTTGTTTTGAATGGTACTATCTCCCAATTGGCCATATTCATTATCTCCCCATCCCCATAAAGTACCGTCGTTTTCAATGGCCATCACGTTCCAGGTAGAAGGTGAAATGACCCGCCAGTGGTCAAATGAATCAATCAGAACCGGGAAGTTTTTGCTCCCAGGTATGTTGTCTCCAATTTGGCCATAGTTGTTGTTTCCCCATGCCCAAAGGGAACCGTCCACTTTCTTTCCAAGGGTGTGAAAACCACCGGGATAAACAGTCTGCCAGCACTGTGCACAGGTAGCAGATACCAACATGATGAGTGCGATTGACGTATAAATTGTTTTCATATAAACTGAAGTTAGAAAGTGAATTTTTTGCGGTATCTTTTGAGTGAGAAAATGGAATAAAGCCCGTTCATGCCTGGAAATCGGTTTTGTATGCCAGAAGATGGTTTTAATCTTTTACACACCTCACTGAAAAGCCCATGTGCTTATCTGCGTTGGCATTTTCACAATAAGCCGTATTGGTGTACATCGAAAAGTGAACGCCAAACGAACCAGCTCCGGTAATTTCGGTTGAGGTCCACCAATAGCCATTTATTCCCTTGTTGAAAAAGCCTGCTGCGTCGTTCCGGTTTCCACCTGGTAGTGCCCGGAAGCCAACTGCATCGGTTGCCCCGTGATTTGGGGTTATCCAATGCAAATTGCCTGTTTCTTTTAGTTTTCCTCCTGCCAGGTATCTTCCTCCATTGCCATCCACCAGGGTTTGCCATTCGGAAGAAGTGGGAATGTGCCATCCGGCAGGGGCCAGCTTTCGGCCATCACTTACGGCAAACCAATTGTAAAGGCGTCCATAGACATCGCTATTGGCAGGGTTGTTATCATGATTGCAATAGCCTCCAGAGACTGCAGTTGCCCATTGAAATCCATTTGTCATGTTTGGAATAGAATCCCCGTTTCGGTATCGCGTGGTTTTCAGGTTTTCGGCCATCCACCAGACTCCGTTTATTTTGACGGTTTTATACACATTTCCATCGATATCATTCATGGTCCCTGTTGTGGATTCCGAACTGGTAAATGATATTTCTTCACCATAAGACGTTCCTTTTGAATTGGTTGCATAAGCCCGGACATAATATTTTGTATTGGGTGTCAGGTCATACAGTCGACTTGTGAAATTTCCAACCCCATCGCCATCGCTGGTTTTGTTGTTGGCTATTGTTGGAACGTTGGTGGTGGCCCAACAAACCCCTCTGGAGGCTACTGATGCTCCACCATCTGAAGAAATATTCCCTCCTGAAACAGCTGTACTATCTGTAATTAAGGAAATGCCGATGGTCGTAACCGAAGGTGTTTTATCATTTGGGCTGGTTGATTCCTTTTTACAGCCCCAGAAAATGACTGATAAAAAAGCTAATGGGACATAAATGCTCCTTATAGGCGACCAGAGGTTTTTTGGCACATTCATGGCTGTAGGTTTTGAACAAAGTACTTTGGACAAGCTGGCCAATCAAATTCTAAATGATAGCCCAAAACCTGATATTGGTCAATGAGTTATATGCATTTAGTTTTGAATTAGACAGGCTTTTATCCGCTTTGTGATCCCCTTAATGCTCTAAGCTTTATTATTTCACTCAATCCTTCATGCAACGGACCGAAACCCCACCCGAACCTCCATAAGCCCCCCAGTACAATTTTGATTTATCACTTCTCAGGTATCTCGACCAATAACCTCCCTGACCCACATTTTCTCTGGATGAGGCCCATGTAGTAGTTTTACCCAGGTCATGGTAGGTTCCGTCAAAATACCGGATTCAAGGGTAAATATGTCCTTCCACATCGTTGACTGAGGCAGGACAGGCAAATGAGGAGTTTACATTTGCCTGAAATTCGGCGAATCCGGGTAAATTATTTCCATGGAAATCCACTGACAACCATTCCATAATCAACCAGATTATATGGGTGCTTTTGGTTGTTGAAAATTTCTTCTTCCTCTATTGTTTACAGGTATTGATTAAAGCAGATTTTGAGCGTCTTGCATACAATGAATAACTTCTTCATCAGTGACCTGGGGAAAGTCTTCATAGAACTGGCCTACGGCCTTAAAGTCCTTTGGTTGGTAAAGACAAATTATTTCATCGACCCTCGGTTTAAAAAAGGCCACAGCCTCGGGAGATGCGACAGGAACTGCCACTACGATTTTTTTGGGGTTTTGATCTCTCACCAACTGAATTGCCTCCAGCATTGTGTAGCCGGTTGCAATTCCATCATCAATCAGGATCACTGTTTTACCCTGGAGGGGCACGGGTTTTTTATTTCCGATAAATCTATTGGACTGCTCCTGAAGCAATTTTCGGATCCGGGTGGTTTCTTCATTTATGTATTGAGGATCAATATCCTTTTCCGGATCCAGGATCCGGCCAATCAAGCTGACCGAACCAATCGCAAATTCCGGGCTTCCAGGGTAACCAATTTTTTTGGTCATCATCAAATCCAAAGGAAAACCCAGGTGCCTGGCGATCAGATAGGCCATGGGGACACTTCCTTTGGGTAACGCCAGTACCACGCCTTTTTCTTTCCTGTACTTCCCCAAATACGGGAGCAATTTTCTTGCTGCATCAATTCGGTTTTTAAACATATCAACAGGGTTAAAAAGTAAAGGGCTGCCCTGAAAATGTGATGCACTCCGAAGGGTCTTATGAAGAACTATCTGAAGTCAATCTGCTTAAACTGAGTTTCTCAGGACCTTGCATTTCCGACTAAAAATAAAATTGAAGCGGGTTAAGGATCCTGATTTTATCTTCCTGAATACATGATAATTGTTAATTCCAGGTTTTAACCCTTCAAGGATAAAGCAGGATGTGGTTTGATCAGTTTCCGGTGCCAATCAAGGCCGGAATCATTCTGTTTTGGGAAAGTCTCAGGACCCGGAACCGGTTGGACTGGTATCGAACCGCAGTTAAAAGCTGACCGGTTTGATTGATTTCCTTTAATCAGAAAGAAAGTAAGTTCCGAAGTAATGCGACATCTTAAGACATTACTTCAAAACACTAACTCAAATGACGGCAAGGCATAAAATGCCAATTACATAATCAATAAGCCTCCATCCACTACAATCGTGCTGCCTGTCATGTAGTTGGAAGCCTCACTCGCCAAAAACAAAGCAGCGTTACCGATATCTTCGGGTTCGCCCATTCGTTGCAAGGGCAGCATTTTGATAAACATTTCCGTTTGTGCTTTCATCGCTGCTTGTTGTTCGGCAGATATATTGGTTCCAGCCATTTTTTGCACACCGGGTGTGCTTACCCCGCCGGGTGCAATGTCATTGACCATAATTCCATGTTTCCCAACCTCCTTCGCGAAGGCCTTTGTAAGCATTCTAACGCCTCCTTTGGAGGAATCGTAATGAGATAAACTGCCGGAAGGTTTGAGGCTGTCGATGGATGAAATGTTGATTATTTTCCCTCCGTGTCCTTTCTCAATCATTTTCTTTATTGCTGCTTTTGAGAGAAAAGCCACTGCCTTTAAATTCAGATCAACCGTTTTATCCCACAACTCTTCGGTTAATTCGGTAACCGGGCAGTAGCTGAAAATTCCAGCATTGTTAACCAGAATATGTATGTCGCCAAAAGTTTCAACGGTTTGATCGATGAGGTAATCCAGGTTTTTAATTTCCCTCAAATCTGCCTGCAGATAGCTTGCGGGAACACCATTCATCTGAATTTCCTCCAGTGTTGCCTGAGCTTCGCTGGCAGGTACTATATCTACGATCACAATACTTGCCCCGGCTTCGGCCAGTCTGAGGGCGATGCCTTTTCCTATGCCCATGGCACCGCCCGTAATCATTGCGATTTTGCCTTCGAGGTTAAAGAGCTTTTGAATGGAGTCTTTCATGGATTGTCAAGGTTAATTGTTCTGTGTTTTTTCTGCCTCTGAAATATTCTGGATCCCTTGAATAAGGGCATCCGGATTAAAAGAAATGCTGTCTATTCCGTTCCTGACGAGGAATTTGGCATACTCCGGGTAATCGCTTGGAGCCTGGCCACATAAGCCGGTATGTGTTTTTGTTTTTTTTGCTTTAGCCAGAGTCATTTCAATAAGTTGCATAACCGCAGGGTCAAACGGACTAAAAATTTCACTTAGCAAATCAGAATCACGGTCCGCTCCAAGAGTTAGCTGGGTTAAGTCGTTCGACCCAATAGAAAAACCATCAAATAGTTTGGCAAATTCTTCTGCAAGCAGGGCATTGCTGGGTATTTCAACCATCACATAGAGTTCGAGTCCGTTTTCCTTCCTTTCCAGGCCACAGGCATTCATTACCCCGATTACCTTTTCAGCTTCTGAAATGGTTCTGCAAAAGGGAATCATTAATTTGACGTTGGTAAACCCCATTTCATCACGCACCCTTTTCATGGCTATGCATTCCATTTCAAAGGCATCCTTATATAATGGGTGATAATAACGTGAGGCTCCCCTGAAGCCAATCATGGGGTTTTCTTCTTTAGGTTCAAATTGGTGACCACCCAATAAGTTGGCGTACTCGTTCGATTTGAAATCGCTCATTCGGACAATAACCTCCTTTGGGTAA
>JBIPNA010000063.1:0-12665 GCA_044375665.1 Catalimonadaceae bacterium | reverse complement strand
GTGAAGCCACCACCAGAACCGCTGATGATACCATTATATGAGGTGTTGGTAGTCTGATCAACAGTTAAAACAGCAGTTGCAGCAGCTGTATGAATGGATATATTCCCACCTGAAGCGCCACCACCGCTGATGGAGGCCACGGTTTGACTGAAGTTGTTTAGGTTGAGTGTTACACCCGTTGAGTTCGCCAGGGTAACATTTGTTGATGATGGCAGGGCGCCGGCAATACCGCAGCGAAGTGTTCCTCCGTTGATGGTGGTGTTAGCTGTGTATGTGTTTGCTGCTCCTAGGGAGAGTGTGCTTGCCACACTGGAGGCTATGATGAGGTTGGTGCCAGTTCCTGAAATTGCACGGTTCAAACTAATTATTCCTGTTCCGCCTAAAGTTATTGTCCTTGTAGAAAAACTCCCAAGGTCGACGGTGTTGTTAAAACCAAGTGTCGCCGTTGATAAGGCAGGGGGGGTTGCTGAACCCAAAGAGAAGTCGCCGTTTACAAAAATACCTCCGGGAAATCTAGTATTGGTGAAGTTAAAGCTTGCAGTACCAGCAATGGTGCCGCCATTAATCTGCAAGTAGTTTCCTCCGCCATTTCCCATCGCATTAAGGCCTCCCACTGCAATCATTCCTTCGTTTAGGGTTACGCCCTGGGTAAATGCAGAGCCAGCCAATTGAAGCGTACCCGGTCCATTTTTAATATATCCCACCGAGGTGGCAATTGTCTGTGTGGATAGGTTCAAAACCTTGCCGCTGGCCACAAAAATGGGGGCAATGCCGCCGCCTCCAACACCGAAATTGAGGGTTCCACTTGCTGTTGTAGTAACATTCTCATTTGCCGTAATGGAGGCCACATTTGTGCTGGCGCCTGTGATGGTGCTGTTGGCAACATTAAACACAGCCGCCCTGTTCGTAGCCCAGTTATTGGCAAAGGTGGTGCTCGTTGGATTGAGGTCCCAGCGGGGGGTTACGCTGGTGGTGGTCCAGGAGGCCGGAGATGTTGAACCCCAGAACATGGCGATTTCGGCATTGGGAATAACTTCACCATTACTGCGCATGGTGGCTGTGTAGTAGTTGGTACCGTTAAAGAAATAAATTCTTGCCAGCTGAGAAGAGGTCAGGCCACCCGCATTCGGGAAACCGACCAAAAATCTGCCGCCTGCGGTTGCGCCACTGACTCCATCATAAGGCCCCACCCAACCGGTGATGATGAGGTTGGCGGTAGGTGTCCAGCTCACCACGCTGCTGTTGGCAAATTCAAGATTGTGAAAACCCGTTCCAAAATTTATGGTAGAATTGCCTGTAACCTGCAGGGTTCCCATTACATCCGCAAAGCCTGTGGTTGCTCCTGTGCTGAATGTTCCGCCTGCCAGAATGATGTTGCTTGTATTGGGAATCACATTGGCTGCGCCCAGGCGCAAATTTCCTCCGGAAACCGTGGTTGTCCCGGTATAGTTATTGCCGGTGTTACTCAGGGTTACCGTTCCGGCTCCGGGAGCAATGTAGGAACCTGCACCCCCAAGGGCGCCTGAGAACGAAACCGAACCGCCGGCATTCAGGGCGGTAAGCCGGAGACCTCCGGTGGTGCTGTTGTTGGTAATACCGCCGGAAAAAGTATGGGTGCCCGATGTATTCAAACCTCCGATTTCGCGGGTAGTCAGGTTGCCATCATTGATCGTGAGGCTGTTGGAAAAGGTTGTTCCGCCCGATGCATTGCTCAGCCACAATTTGGCCACATTCCCCAGCTGACCGCCATTTCCTACAAAAATTCCGCTTCCAGACGCAATGCTGCCGCCGCTTTCAATCCAGAGTTCACCGTTGTCGATCTGGGTCTGCCCTGTATAAGTATGGGCAGCATTCAGACGCACAGCTCCGAACTGGGATACATTCAATACGCCCGAACCGGACACAATTCCGCCCAGCCGAACATACCGGTTGTTTGCGTCCGTGGCCGTACCATTTCCATAAATCTGCACGGTCCTGCCGTTGTTGTTGATTGTTCCGCCAAAAACCAGTGGGCCGGCACTGGCCACCAGCTCCATATTAAAACCATTGTTTGTACTGGCAGAAAAAGGAAAGTTTATGGTGTGAAGAGTGGTCGATTGATTCTCAATTCTTGGCCAGGTAGCCCCGAACTCAAAAAACTGCACCGGGTTTCCACCGATGGTTCGACCTGTTGTGGCGAATAAACCAAAAAATACCTGACCCAGCGTATAGGTGCCCGACACATTGTTGGTCATGGTAGTGAAGGTATTGTTATTGAACCTCAGCCTCGTGGCCGATGTGGATGGCGGCTCATCAAACAAGCCACCCGGATTCCATCTTGCACCCGAAGCTCCCTGCCGGAAGTTGCCATCGGGTGCTCCGCCCAGCCAATCGTAAAGTGTCTGCGCACCAGCTGGTTTTTGAGTGAATACCAAAACCAACAGCAGGCAGAATAGCTGAATCCGGCTTCTTAAGCACTGAAGCAGATTTACATTCAAAATTAAAGGCTTATTGGTTTTTAATGTGAAAGGGTTTTTGGCACAGGGGCCTACTGTACAATCATCCATAAATTTGCATTTTTTAGTTTTTTCCTTGGCTTAATGACAATTTTTCAATCTAATATTCTGTGTATCAGAAATTATCAGAAGTAAACCTAAGTACTGCTGAAACAAAAAAATTGTCTGTAATTGCTATTTTTCAGAAACCATCATGATTCGGTAACAGGACTGTTTATGGCGGATTAATTTTCCGACCCTACCTCTTACAAAAACTTTTTAGCAGGCTACTTGAAAAAATCCTCTATTCAACCAACATTTTGATAATTGAAAATCAACTATTTAGATGTTTAGTTTTTTTTCATAGTAAGTTGGCTTTGCAAGATCAGTCCGAAAACAACCGAAATTGTGGTGCCGTCAGGTTTTTCAAGCTGACGCTGAGCATCGAAGCTAAATGTTTCCAAACGGTAGAAAAAAGTTATTTCAAACTTCTATACAAATAACTTTTGATCTATTGAATTTCAACCCATTTGATGCATTAAAGACTAAAATTGTTCAGTAACTTTTTGATTTTCATTTTTTTATGGATTCTTCCGTGGTTTCTCCAGAGGAGAAACGAATTTGCTGAAAATCAAAAAGTTCCGGGCCAATTGCATAGAATGGGTTTACGCTTATGAAATTTGAAAATCTTTTTGGTGTATGTGCCTGGAAATTTTCCCCATACCCCAAAATGGATGCACCAAATCCGGATATTTCATTGGAAAATCTGCTTCGGGCCCAGCACCGAAAGCAAAGCTGTACAATGGGATCATATGCGATGTCCACCCCGGCCTGCTGCCAGGCAAAGGAATTACCTCATCAGAACAAAGGGAAGCGTTATCCGATTACTGCGCATAAAATAAAATCCGGGCGGCATGGACTTAACATCGTAGCAGCCGTTTTCATTCGAAATCAGGGAAGGGAAATACTCAATTCCTGAAGCTGAAAAAAACCGGATGTTTTCCCCGGGACTGGAATTTTTTATGCACAATCTGTCCCCGGAACAGGGATTCGGATAAAGGCTGATGTCCTTTTGACGAACTTCCTTCCCAACGGAAACAGTAAGCGCACCCATCCGGATGCTATCCAGATGCAGTTCATAATCCTGCGGGTTATTAATATTCCCATCCGTAGCCTGAAAGGCAATGAGGCAATTCTGCCCAGCATAAGCCGAAAGATCCGCGGTGAATGGAGTCAATAAATTTGACAGGCCGTTCAGGGCGGTGAAGGCACGGATCAATTTCCAGTTGTTTCCACAATCAGTGGAAATCATCAGCTTGAGCGAATCGTCGCTGCCCATAAAATCGCTAATGGAAAAATTCCGGTCTGTAAGGGCAAGACTAAAACGGATTTCGCTTTCCGGCAATGGCTTGAAAACCGAACTCACAATCCATTCGCGGCGGGTATTTCCAGAAAGGGCTACACGGGCAGTAGTCGTACCAAACCAGCTGGTCTGATTGGAATTCGAATTCACCCAGAATGAGGAATCTCCGGAAGGAATAGGCCCTGACTTTTCCGCCCAGCCGGGAAAAAGAACAGCGAGATTTTCTCCATTGTAATCATTGAAATTCAGCGGATTTACTTCGCCGGGCGTTGGGAACAGAACAGGCGATACCAGACTATCGTTGCCCGCATCCTGATCATTTAACAAACTGGTCCATACACGGATTACATTCGGACTGGTTCCGGACAAAATTACTGGCACTGAAAACTGGAAATCCTGCTGCTGAAGTGCCTGAAGGCTTCCCGGGAAAGGCTCCGTCTGAGTAGTTCCCCCATTTAAAGAATAGGAAACCGTGAATCCCGACTGATCTACTGAGCCCAGATTTCCAACCTTTACCTTAACTGGCAAGCTGTCTGGCAAGCCGCAATTGAGCGGTGGAATCATGATGGCCGTAATTCCAAGGTCATTTGGACTTACATTGATGAGCTCAATCTGATCTAAATGTAAATCATAATCCTGCGTATCCCACTGGGTTCCGCTGGTGGCGTAGAAGGCAATCCGTAGCGTCTGGCCGGTATAGGTTGCCAGGGATACCTGTTCCGTTGAAAATTGATTTCCGATTTGGTTTGCTTTGGTGAAAGATTTGAGATTTTGCCAGGTCTGGCCGCAATCCGAAGAGATTTTTACAATCAGTGAATCGTCGTCACCCATCTCATCTGCCTGACTTACAGCCCAATTGGTCAAAGCCAATTTAAACCGAACGGCCTTTCCAGTCTCGGGTCTGAAGGCCGGAGACAGCAACCACTCCCTTCTGCCTGCTCCCAAAATATTGATGCGGGCGGTCTCTGAACCAAACCAATCTGACTGTTCGGTACTCGAGGTGGTCCAGTAAGACCCGTTCTGAAGGCTGCCCGAATAGCCATTTTTCTCATCCCAACCCTGCAAAAGATTGAAACCATCAAAACCGGTAAAATTTTGAAGATCAAATCCTTGTCCGACCCGATAAAAAGGAATGGCCTTGATGGAATCACCCAATTGATTTTGATCTCCCGGCAGTGCCACCCAGGCTGATATCTGATGGTTTCCGGGCGAGTTGATGTTAGCCTGTGCTGAAAACTGCAACAGGGTATCAGCCCCGGACGGAAGCGTCACCGGGAAAATCTGGGAAACGACCGGCTGACCCGTAATCTGATAAAATACCGGAAGGCTGTTCTGGGTCAGTGTTCCGGCGTTGAAAACTTTTACTTTCACCGGGAATTGCTGTTCAACCCCGCATTCCCCCGAAGGAAAAGAGATGGCTGTCAGTTCGAGGTCGATCGGCGAATTGCTTACCAGCCGGATGTCATCCAGATGAAGGTCGATGTCGTTGATATCATCCTCTGAACCATCTGTGCCATAAAAACCAATCCTAATAGTTTGTCCGGCATAAGCATCAAGGGAAATTGTCTGGTCAATAAGTTGATTGCTGAGAGAAGAGGCTGCTGTATAAAACCTTAATGTTTGCCAGCTTTGACCACAATTGGTCGTAATTTTTACAATCAAAGAATCATCACTACCGAGTGCAGCACTACCAGGGCCCATTCCTTCAGTGAGAGCCAGTTTAAACTTAAGATTCACATTGGTTCCAGGTTTAAACGGCGGACTCATCAACCAGGATTTTACAAAATTGGAATAGAGCGACACCCTTGCGGTTTCGGTTCCAAATGCAGAAACCTGGGAAGGATCGGCACTTGTCCAGGAAGATGTTTGACCCGCTGCGTTCAAACCCTGGGCTTCTTCCCAGCGGTTAGCCAGATTACTTCCATAGAAATCGCTAAACTGCTGAATTTCAAATCCTGACCTGGCGCGGAAAAACGGCTTTAACTTCACCGAATCATCCAAACGGTTTCCGTCACCTTGCAGCGAAGTCCATGTTGAAATAAGGTAATCACCCGGATTGGGTACAGATGCCAGTGTTGAAAATTGCAGGATTGTATCGGCACCGGGTGCAAGGGATACGGGAAATAGCTGGGAGACAGGGTCCAGGCCCAGAACCTGGTAGGTTGCCGGCAAAGAGGTTTGCAGGGTTGAACCATTGTTCACCACCTTGATTTTTACCGGAAAAGCTGCTTCTAAACCGCATCTGCCCGGAGGCAAAATCAATTCCGCAAGATTTACATCGGCGGGAAAAACCTGACTTACACGCACATCGTCCAGATGAAAATCATAATCGTTGGGGTCATCAATGAAACCATCCGACCCAAAAAAGGCAATTCTCACCGTCTGACCGGAAAATTGCGATAAGGAAACGGCCTTGTTTTCGAGCTGATTACCAATACCGGATGCTGCCGTATATGCCTGAAGATCAATCCAGCTCTGTCCGCAATTGGTTGTGGCCCGGATAAAAACGGCATCATCACTTCCCATTGAATCGGCTCCTCCGGTAAGATAGTCTGTAACGGCTACTTTAAACCGTAAAAAGTCTCCGGTTTTTGCCTGAAAAGGCGGACTGATCATCCAGGACCGGGCAAATATAGTGTACAGGTTTATCCGGGCAGTTCTTGAGCCAAGCGCCTGAACCTGCACATCGTTTGATCTGGTCCAGTTAGAAAATGGAGGTTGCGGAGTATTCTCCCCAATAGCCTCTTCCCAGCCCGGGTTGGTTTGTTCCAGATTTCCTCCATCGTAGCCGTTAAAATCCAATTGGTTTAAGCCCGGTAAAAGAATAAAATTTGATGCGAATGAAGTGTCATTTCCGGGTTCTCCATCACCTGAAAGTGAGGTCCAGGATTTGAATTTAATTCTTCCCTGGAGTGCAGAATTGAATGGAACAGAGAAAGTGTGATTAGCAGAGTCCCCCGGTGCCAGAGAACCGGAAAAAACTTCGGTGAAAGCAGGAAGATTTGCAACCCGGAACGAAACAGGAAAGTTTGATTGTGTCTCGGTACCAAAATTTCTAATTGTTACAGAAAGAGAAAACGGTAGCCCCAGAGCACAAGATGTTTCCACATTCCGCAGAGCTGAAACACCAAGATCAGCTGACGGTGCTGCATACACTTTAACATCGTCAATCAACCAGTAATAAGCAAATTGTCCGACGTACCTAAAACGAATCCGGAGATTTGGGTTGAGATATGGGCTGAGGTCGAGCTCAGCAAGACCGGGATTATCTTCCTGGCCTATCGTTGTATTGTAGCCCTTGAGTTTTATCCAGTTGGTTCCGTCAAAGACTTCTGCAAAACCGGTATCAGATGGAGAAGAAGAATTGTCACGATAATGATGACGAAAACGCAATTTAACCGTTCCCGGGGTTGGTACATTGATGACAGGACTGGTAATGATTTCATTGGCAACCGTTCCGAAACCACTGTTGCTGTTGACATACAGAAAATTACTACCAAGCATGGTATGGTCATCGGATGTGCCGATGGTCCAGAAACAAGGTCCGGAACCCTGATTCTGCACCTCCCAGCCGGCAGGAATTGAAAAACCATTGAAACCCACAGAAAGATAAACCTGCGCATAAAGCGGCCGGCAAAGGGAGGTCAGAATTAAGACGAGCAAAAAAATCCGGAAGTTTTTCATGGTAATAGGTACATCAATTTCAGAATTTTACGACCACCTGAATTCACATAATGACAGGAAGATATACCGGCTCAACAACCAAAAAAGGCATATTACCATTGAAATCAATATGGTTATAAAGAAATTAACCTGATGCAGATTAACAGGTCAAAATTAATTTTATAACCGGTCTGAGCAGTTGTCCAAACTTGCTAATAATTTATACATTGAAACTTATGTGGCATTCAAATGGGTCATTGGTCATTTCTACAATTTCTGAATTTTACCCGCAAGGATGGGCTTGTCTCCACAAAGAACCTGATAAATACCTGCTGGTAAACCGCTTAAGCTGATCTTGAAAGGATACTGCCCGGACAACTCATCCAAAACAACTTTTCCCTGAGCATTCAATAGCCTGATCTTCTTCAAGTCCAGATTGTTTTGTCCGTCAATGAAAAAAAAATCTTCAGCAGGATTCGGAAACAAGACAAACTCCTGCAAGTTTGGTCGATTATCCACCACAGCAGTTGCTTCTGTAACCGTGATGTAGCAATCATTCAGCAGAGTATCAGAACCGAGTGAATTTTGCGCAATAAGTTTTACCCTGAAACTTCCGGCCACGCTGTAGCTGACCACAGGATTCTGTAGAATTGATGACTGAGGAAATCCTCCTTCAAATGTCCATTGAAGAACTGAAGGTCCATAGGAGGATTGATTTGAAAAAATGATGCTATCACCTGCTGCAATCAGATATTGGGATGCTGAAAAGGAAGCAACAGGCGGATTCTGCTGGCTGTTGCCGAAGGCAGTTATTTTTGTTCCGGCTCCTGCCGTAACCATAATTCCCTGAGCCGATAAATTTGGGTGGGCATAATAATTCGAACTGCCGACATTAATTGTCCAAAGTATGTTTTGCAGGTCATGGGAAAAACCCTGATACAAACCACTTTGGTTGCAAAGAATCACAACAGAATCAGCACAGGAAAACAGCGTGGACGAAGGGGCCAGTGATGATTCTGCCGAACTCGCCAGCAGCTGGCCGTTAATCCGGCTGATTCGTTTGATCTTTCCTTCATCCAGAAGGAGAACATTTCCATCCGCCTCGACTGCCGGTATGGAGAGTACGTCAAAGTTTGCCGGGCTGAACTGCCATTTGAGTGACAATCCGCTTCCTGTATCCTCAAATGCATTCAGGTCTCCGGCATCACGGATCACATAAACCGTGCCGTCTGGTCCAACAAAGGGCCAAAGATTCTGCAAAGCAGCTCCGGAAATTCCGCCAGAACGGTACAGCAACTGACCTGTTTCAAGGTCAAATGCCGAAAGTTTTTTAGGTGTGAGGGCAGTGCCTGTAATCATATACAGTTTTGATCCGTGCGCCGCCTTTACACGGTTGGGCCGGGTATCTACCACTTCCTGCATAAGCCAGCGGGTGGCACCGGTATTTTTATCCACGGACCGCAGCAGTGAGGTGTTTTGGTTAAATTCAGCCCGTGATGTATTGATGATGGGGTTCCGGTTGCAGTCAAAAATTGGGCCGTCGAGAGGAGCAAAAGTATAGGATGGATACGACCATTTTACCTGACCCGTTTCCGGATCAAGGGCATAAAAACGCTCGTTGTTCACAGAATAATCGTGGACATACACGGCGTCTTCATTGAAAGCCATGGCATGCACCTTAGAATCAGGTACAAAAAGAGGGGTAGTCCAGATGAGGGCTCCGGTCAGCAAGCTACGGCATTCAACTCTGGCTTGCCCAGGCGATGAAAATTTGAAACGGGTGGTAATGAAACGGTCCCCATAAGAATAGATATTTCCGCCCAAATCAGTCGGAGATGCATTGTTTACCACCCAGAGCGGAGCAGAGACATCCAATTTCCCGGGATGGGGCGAAGCGTTGCTCCGCTCATTACCACCACCGATGACAGGCCAGTTCTGAGCTGAAGTGATGCATGAATGCATCAGGATGATAATAAAAAACAGTCCTTGAAAGATTGAAACCATGCCCAAAATTAGTGTCCGGCTTACTGCCATTTTGCATTCACGCACTCTAAAATTGAAAATTAGCAAGTTTGGACAAGTATTGAAAAACAAACCCAGAGCCTAGCTACAATATTCTGTTGGCGAGTATCAAGAAGTGTTTTCCAAGTCTTTATCACTAAAATCAAGAAATTAGTCAGGATTAAGCAAAGTCTATGCTGATGATATTTCCAAAATGCTTTTGAAGTTGAAACTATTCAATACAGATAGTGAGAAGAAAGATTGTGAAGGCTATATCCGCATCAATCATCCAAAAAAAATTAAAAAAATGCTCTCTGGCCACGGACCTCATTTTCCAGATCCAGCAATGAACCATTGCGTTTCAAATTGCGGAATTCGAGAAAGAGCTGGAAAAGCTGGAGAAGAAGGAAGGATGATCTTTCTAAAAACTAAACTCCTGCCTTGCCTCGTGTTCCGGTTCCTGTTCTGGATTATTGTTTTCACGTTCACGTTGCCCCTCGGCGGCTGCTTCCGGAAATACCGGATGACGGAGAAAGACATCGACGCTTATTACCAAACCCATGGGCCCCGTCCGAAATCCCATTTTCTCAACATCGGGAAACATCGGCTGCATTGGGTACAAACCCTAGGTCTTTTTGGGGCTTTCCCTCCTGCCGTCGGGCCGGGTCCTTCCGTCCAAGTCCTCGTCCGCTCGTTCCTCGCGTCCTGTGGGCTTTCCCGTTCGGCCCCTAAGCCGTTCGTCTCTTGCCGGTACAGCGTTTTGCATTGCTGACAGAGGAACCTTTTTGGGAAACGGAAGTCGATCCTCTGGAAACGGAGGGCGTGGTTGGATAAAAAAAACCAAAAAGGTCTTCGAAGACCTTTTTGGTTTGGGCGAAGCAATTTCAAGGCATGGGACCTGGTCAGGGCCGCAGGCCAGGCCGCTTTTGATCCATTCGCCGTCTGTCCGCCAAAGTCGAAACCTAAGGCTTCCCCGGCCAGCTTGTCTTTCGCCCGTGGCAGGTATCCCAACCGATACTACTATCATCAGCCCTTTCGCTTTCCATCCTCCCCAGTGCGGTCTGAGCAAAGGTCCCTGCGGCACAGATCCACCAGGGATTCAGAAACACTGCTTCAAATATGGAAACTCCCGCCTTTGGTGGTTTTTTTCAACCAAAAAGAAGTCTGGAACCATGCATAAATGGATTTGGCTGATGGATCGGCGAATACGTCAGTCAAAAACAGAAGTTGGGTTGTTTCTGAAAGGATACCAACGACCGAAAATCAGGGTCTGAAGTCTTCGGTTGAATGCTCCTTTTACTTCCAATCTACCGTTACCACCACTTCATTCCTTCTGCCAAAAAGTTGGTAGGGTGGGTTATACCCTAAAAACCGAAAGTTACCTTTATGCGTAACGGATGCGGCCTTCAGGGCATTTTCCAGTTTGAGCCTGTTGGATTTAATATCCTTATCTGATGCAAAACCACTAAACCGTATGGCAGCCACAAATTCACCTTCTGTGGTCACCAACTCGACCTGGGCATCTTTTGGTTTGGGTAGGTTGGCCAGCGAATATCCTTCAGGCATAACAAAACTCATGGAAGAAAGCGAATCGTTTATGTCCATATGTACCGGAGTGGTCATGGCAATTTTTGTTTCCTTTTCGTTTCCGCCAAAAATGTATCCGGCCAGTTTCCTGAAACCCGGTCCGCTCAGTTCTTTGTAGGTTCGTGCTGAGGACCGGATGGTGGCCATGGTAGCCGGAGGATAGAACCGGATCTCAAAATCCTTCTCAGTCCGGATAACCTTGTAGGGCTGTTCTTTTGTGGCAGTTGTGGCCATAGATGTATAGACTTGAAAAATAAACAGAATCAGGAGGAGGATGCCCGATGTAATCAGCATAATTTTCATAATGGTGGTATTAATGGTTGAATGAAATTTATCCCTCAATAACCTTACCAAAAGAAAAGAGCTTCAAAGGAAATTCAACCATCTTTCCGGAAAGTTGAGTTCAGGGCATTTCAGGCAGCGAAGTCAATAAACCCAGAAAAGTTACGGAAAGCACGCAGTGAATTTCCAACAAGGCATTTGGTGCTTCCAAAACCGTTTGCGGCAGGGACAGAAAGGGCGGCGACGCAGGAGCCGGTGGCGCCTGAAGATAATGGGTGAAACCAAACAAACCGGTTTCCATGGCGACACGGAAGCGAACGCGGACCCCTGAATGGCCCGCCCGGCCGCCCAAAAAACCAGCTTCAGCTAGCTCCTGAGGAGGTGAGAACCCGTAGGATTGCCTTACTTATGGCTTGAGGGCATTGTCGAAAAAGGCATCAACATCCTTTTTAAACTGGACCATATCGGGCATGTTGATGTAGTACATGTGCCCACTTTGATAGAAAAAGTGCTTCACATTTTTCCTGGCTTCGGGTCGGAGGAACATATGTGCAAGATCGTAAGAAGCTGTAAAATAAGGCGTTGCAAAGTCGTAGTAGCCACTCCCGACATACACTTTCAGATGAGGGTTTTTGTTCATGGCATCGCGGAGACTTTCGCCCACATTCAAAAACTGATTCTGGACGTTGTTGTAATTCCAGGGCCAGACGTTGGCCATAATGGCATAAGGCTTGTCTTCCTTCACTTTCAATTCTTTCTGAAAATAGGCATTGATCGCGGTGGAAAAGGGCCCGTCAATGTTGGAAAAGGAAGGATCATGGCCGACAAACTCCCCGGCATTGTCGAGATCGGTTCCGGTAAACCGGGCATCCAGCCGGCCTATGGTTTTTCCTTCTGACCTCAGCAGTTCCTTGTAAAACCTGCTTTCTTCGACCCTGAGGTTGCATTGGAGCCAGTAGTTTTTGGTTAGGCCGGAATAATAGGCCAGTTTTTCGGCCAGTTTTTCCTGATCTGGCTGCGGCATCCAATCGCCCTGCAAAAGAGCAGGAGCGTATTCCCGAAGGGCAAAGGCCTCGGCTTCTTTCAGGGTCTTTTTGAAATCGGCCATCAATTCAGGTGCGAGTTTTTTGTGGTACCATGCCGCAGCGGTGTAGGCTGGCAGGTACAATGCCCTGGGCAAATCGTGGCCAACGGTATAGTCGTTGGTGCCGAAATTGAGTACAGGGGAAATCAAAAACAGCCCATTGAGGTAAATGCGGTACTGGTCCTGTAGAAATTTACTCAGGCCTGCAGCC
>JBIPNA010000398.1:0-3340 GCA_044375665.1 Catalimonadaceae bacterium | reverse complement strand
TGGCTTCGCTGAAAACCATTTGCTCGTACACTGTATCGACTTTTCCCCATGAGCAGGCTTCCTTCAGGGTAGAGCCAGACAAGGCGCCGTCCCGCTCATCAGCTACGGTAATCTGAACCGCATATTAGTGCATAGGGGCCTCTTTCTCAAGGATATCGCAGGCTACCACAATGTCCTGGACAAAGTTCTTTGGCACTCCACCACCAATCATAAACAAACCGGATTCCTGGTTGGCCAGTTTGATTTTGGTAATCTCCAGAAAGTCTTTTGCGGAATCAATGCTGATGTGGGAATCGGGATTGTGGTACTGGTGGTGGACCAGGCCAAATCCGGCGGAGCAATCGGAAAATGCCGGAACAAAAATCGGCACACCTTTTTTGAAGCACTGGTATACGATGCTGTCTTTCCGGGATTCGGCGTATTTATCATTTTCGGCCAGATAGCGTCCCATTTCGCGGATAAACTCGCGGCTGGAGTGTGGTTTCCGGGGAAGGGTATCGCAAATCTCGCCGATGGTTGCATCGCAAATACGGAGGTCTTCTTCATCGATGAAGGTATCGTAAATCCGGTCAATCATCAATTCCCGAAGTTCCTGGTCGTCAATTCCATAAGGAGTACCGACATAATGCTTAAAGCCAAGGGCTTCAAAGAAATCCTGATCCACAATATTTGCACCGGTAGAAACTATGGCATCGACCATGTTATTCTTGACCAGGTCGACAATTACTTTTTTCAAACCAGCTGAAATCAGGGAGCCTGCCAGTGTAAGGTAGACGGTGCAGTTTTTGTCGGCCTGCATCATGTTGAAAATCTTGGCGCCTCTGGCGAGGTTCCTGGCCTGAAAGGCCATATTTTCCATTGCTTCAACCATAGAAACTACATCGTGCTGGGAAATATCGATATGCTGAATGGTTTTCTGGAGGAGTTCTGCTTTGCGGGCATTCATTGGAATATGTCAGATAAAATGGTTACTAAAATTAAATGAGTGATTTGTTGCGAAGAATCGGTCCGGCATCTTCTTCCCCAAGGGCATAGGCTTTGGCCATATGCCGAAGTCCTTTTTCAACCTTGCCCCACTGAAGCAACATGCTTCCGTAGAGCAGATGGGCTTCGCCCTGATTACGACCAAACCAAACGGCTTTTTCGGCACTTCTCAACGCCAAATCTTCCAAACCTGCCCTGGTTTCTGCCCGGGCCATCAGAAAATGGGCTTGCCAGATGGTGTTGTCGAGTCTAAGTCCTTTTTGTCCGAGCAACAGTGCCTTTTCGGTTTCACCTTCATGTAAGGCAATTTCAGCCAGAATTACATAGCTCAAAACATCATAAGGTCTTCGGACAAGCGCAAGGTCAAAATATTGCCTTGCTTCCTTCCACTGCTTCAATTTGAAATGCCGTAACCCTTCTTTATGGATTTCACTTTGCTTATCCCAGGCAGAAGCACCTCCCCCGAACAACACGCGGACGAAGATGTATAAACCGAAGAAAACAAAGAAAACAAGGGCTTCCATTCCATTTGAAAAAGGACTGCGAAAGTACATCTGTTTTCCGGAAAAGTCGACCAATATTTGCATTCCTTCATGCAAACAGATCTCAAAGGGGATAACCTCCCGACCGTTTCACGCTCTCAGCTGGCCCTCCACAATGGGCAGGACAAAACTACTGTCTGGATTGCCTACAAGGGTTTGGTTTATGATGTTTCTGAGTCCAGACTATGGAAAAATGGCCGACATTACGAACATTGGGCTGGCCAGGATCTGACCGATGAACTGAAGGACGCTCCCCACTCAGAATGGGTTTTTGAAAAGTTTGATCCTGTTGCCCGGTTGATTTGAATAGAAATCAGGGCTTACCCACCTGTGCGGATTCAAAAAAGCCATTGAAAAATTTCATTGGGGCATTCACGCCAGATCAAATCTACCGGCCCGGTTGGCCCTCCGGGGTAGACTCCGGTTTGTACAGTTCACGGTCGGCCCGGTTGGTAGATGAACCGGAGCGAAATGCATCGCGGATGAAAAAAAGAATCCGCATCAACCAGAACAAGGCAAAACCACCTTTTTTTCTGGTCATCAGGTGAAGATTTTTTCCATTGCTATGAAAACTCAGCCCCTTTTTTTGGGCCAGAAAGGCGAGGCTTTTCTCCGTGTACAAGGAGACATGCTGGCCGGTCTCATAAGTCCAATACCACCAATCTGAATTTTCATGAAGCCCATTGGCAGTTGAGGCAGGCAGCATCAGGGTTGTGAACAAAATGCTGTCGGACCATTCCAGCATTTCATCCAAAGCCTGTTCGGGTTCAGGCATATGTTCCATCACTTCAAAGGCCGTCAGCAACTCAAATTTCTGTGCACCTGGCTCGGGTAGCCGTGCAATAAATTTTCGGGCAAACAAATTCTGTGCATACTTATCGGTCCAGTAAAAGTCGAAACCCTTGTCCCGCATGAGCCTGACAAATATTCCATAACCGGCTCCGAAATCGACAAATTTTGCCTTTGTATTGAAGTACCACCGGATGACCAGGGGAACCACCGCCCTTTGCTTGAGGTTCCTTTCCATTATGCCGGTATCCATATCGGCAATCGCTTCTGCATACGCTTCGTCCAGCCAAAACGGGTTTTCAGTAGAAACAAATCCGCAGGAAGCGCAATGGAAATACGATATTTTATGCCGGGAAAGAATCAGCTTTTCCCATAAGACCCGGGTAGGTTGCTGACAGATTTTACAGTTGGGGGCAGACATGCTTTTCGCAAAAAAAGGCCGTTCTTCTGGTGAAAAACGGCCTGTCAAAGGGAAAGCTTTTTTTTCAAAAACCAAAACTGAACCCAAAAGCCGGGCTTCGTTCAGTAAGGCTTATTGCGTAGGTCCGTTGTCCACGGTTGCTTCGAGGGAGGCTTCGATGGCGTCCGGAAGATTCGCCAGCAAATCCAGACCTGTCGCGGCTTCGATGGCATCCACAGAAGTCCGGTAAAATGACCATGGCTGATCTCTTGCAGATTGGTTATTGGGTGTATCAACCGCAATTACCCGGGTGCTTGTCGAAATCCGGCTGAGATCATTGTTTCCAACGGGAAGTACTACAATGACTTTCCAGACCCTGCTGGGAACTGTAATGCTACCGCTGGCGATGGTGTTGGTTGTCCCACCATTTCTGCCTGAACCACCCATACCGTAAGCTCCGGAAACGATGTACATTTCATTTCCGGTTCCCAGAAGGGTTCGCGAATAATTTTCCAGATTGGCCCAGGTAATCTGATTGTTGTTGGGTGCCTGGGGGATGATGTTGGTCATCAGAAAAGTAGCAGCATTGTCGGTACTATTTGCATCCCTGTCCTCACTTGGGCAC
>JBIPNA010000397.1:0-3354 GCA_044375665.1 Catalimonadaceae bacterium | reverse complement strand
ACATTAACTTTGGAACCAATGAACTAAAAAGGTTCGATTTGGGTGGAATGGTCGGTTTTGGAGGTCAGTATCAGGTTGAAAAAAGTGGATACATCTTCATCGAAGCCAGGGTTCAGCTTGGTTTCCTTGACTTCTATCAAAAAAGATCCGATTTTCAGAAAGGAGGGTTTACATCCAAAACCAATAAATATCTTATCCCAAGCGGATCGTGGAGGTTCGGAAACATCTCTCTTGGATACGTTCATACGTTTAAGCTTCCGAAAAAGAAAAGCAGTGCTGCCTCCAAAAAGGCAGGAAAGCAAAAACGGAAGTAATTTCAGCAGGTCATGACTTATCGCAACCATCCCTCCAACCAAAACAATTGGAGCTCAATCGGATATGGTATGTGGGGACTTGCTGGCTGGACAGGGAGTGATGACGAGGAAACATTTAATAGTCTTTGCCTGGCAGTAAACGAAGGGGTTAACTTCTTTGACACTGCATGGGCTTATGGAGAAGGGGCGAGCGAACGCATGCTTGGCAGGCTTCTTAAAGCATTTCCAGACCAGAAAATTTACTCGGCGTCAAAAATCCCACCTGCAAACAGGAAATGGCCTGCACTTACAAGCTATTCCATCCAGGAAGTATTTCCCCGGGGTTACATACGAGAGTATACCATCAAAACCCTTCAAAATCTTAATATTCAGCAAATTGACCTTATGCAATTCCATGTTTGGAATGACCTTTGGTATAAGGAAAATGATTGGCAGGAAGAGGTTAAGGAATTGGTGCAGGAAGGGCTTGTTGGTTCGTTTGGTATTTCTGTAAATCGTTTCGAGCCAAACAACGTACTCAAAACACTGGAAACCGGTTTGATAGGAACAGTTCAGGTGGTTTACAATTTGTTTGACCAAAATCCGGAAGATCAGCTACTTCCTTACTGTGAGAAAAACAAAATTGGAATTATTGCCCGGGTCCCTTTTGATGAAGGATCTTTAACCGGAAGGATAACAGCGGAAACCAGATTTCCTCCGGAAGATTGGCGTAGCGGATATTTTAATCCCGAAAATCTCAAACAAACACTTCCGAGAGTTTCAATAATCAGGGAAGATTTACCTGAAGGTATGGACTTGCCGGAACTAGCTTTGCGTTTTATCCTGCAGAGCCCTGCCGTTACAACAGTGATTCCAGGGATGCGAAAACCAGCCCATGTTTTGGCCAATACCAATGCCGGCGATGGAAAAATGCTCTCAATGGAAATATACAATAAACTAAAGCGTCATCGTTGGGACCGAACCCCGGCCCAGAATCCAACGCCCTAATTTACTGCCAATACCCTTGGCGGCTGGGTATAAATAAGAAAAGCCTGACAAGGCAAACCAGTTGCAGCGGAGAACGTGCTCCGGTATTCCTGCATTTGGAATATGTGTTCTTCCCTCTCTTCTCCTGTTTTAAAATCCAGAATAAAAGCCGAATCCGGTAACAGTAAAACCCGGTCTGCCCGGAGCAACTTTCCATTTGCGCAACGCATTTTCATTTCGGAACGGTGGGAGTAGATCCCTGAAAACCATTTTTTTACCTGTGGAATGCCAAACAACTGACTTAAATGACCTTCTACTTCTTTGGACTGCGCCGATTCCCAATCTTCAGAACGGCTGATCTTATCAAGCACGCTCCGCCAATCTTCTTCAAAAAGGGTATTTTCCAGAACTTTGTGAACCAAATTTCCAATTTCAGTCTCTGCGTCTTTAACCTCGGAAAGGCCCGCCCAGGGAATGTTTAATTCCGTTGGAAGTCGATAAGTGGGAATCATGAGTCCATCCTGAGGGATTTCTTTGTGAAGATCGAGCCTGTTTCTTTGACCAGATTTAAAAGAAAAAAATAAGGACCCGGGGCCGCCATCAAGTGTGTTTCCTTCCCCAAAAGGCATAGTTTCATTCTGAAAAGCATGGATTAATTCAAAGCCCAGCAAAGCAGGCAATGGCTCTTTCTTAATATTCAACTCTTCCTCTTTGCAGGTGTATTGAATATCCAGAATCAAACCTTGAACTGCCCTTGTACAAGCCACATACATTGTATTGAGATTCTCTACTGCTTTTTGAAAAACCTGATCCTGATAGTCCCCCCTGAGATCTGTTTTGAGAAGAGCCTTTTTAGATTGGGTTTTCCACAAAGGGAATCCATCCCATGGAGGAGGACCTGAAACCCAGAAATCACCTTTGTGAAGCCCGTCAGGCTTGGTGGAAAGTGGCAAAATCACCACATTAAAATCCAAACCTTTCGACTTATGAATGGTTAGAACGCGGATTCCTGTGTTTTCGGCCACCGGGTTATATGTCCCAAGAGAAGCTTTTTTCTTCCACCAATCAAAAAAGTCGGTAAAAGACAAAGCATCACGCTGCACAAATTGAAAAATGAGTTGGTGGAAAGCCACAAGGTCAGCCTGGATTCCCGGTACATCGGAAAGTTTGAAGAATTGAACCATCCATCTAAAGGTTTCCAACACATCCTTTTGCTCATGAACAGGTTGAAATTTCCATGCTTCCCGCCAGTCTGGGGTTTCTCCTGGTTCACTGGCTTGAAACATAGGATCAAGTCCTAAAGTCACAGCCAGGGCTTCCATATGACGGCAGGAAAAATCAACATCTTCTATGCCGAAAGCCACATGGAAACCTTCCATAAGGAACCTGAACAGAGGTTGTGTACCAACCAAAAGATTCCTGGAGGCTGAATACCGGAAATCATATCCTGGGACATGTTTTTGCCGCTCCAAATCCAGACATTGAATAATTTCATCCACTTCTTTATTCGTGCGAACCAAAATGGCAATATCGTTGGATGTGAATCCTTTGTCCTGAAGTTGCCGGACATCTTCTATCAACCAGTCGTAATTACCAGTCGACTCTACGGCATCTTCCTCGTTTTCACTCTCATTATCGATCAGGCCCTTCCTCCTGAGCCGACACTCCACAAATCCGGCCTGCCTGAGATTGGCATCAGGATGCAGATTTTGAATCTGGTCCTCATAATTTCTCACCATCATTTCTTCCCAGGGCCTTTCATCAAGGAGCCCGCCACCTGCCTGGATAGCTCTGGGATAGGTTTTGGGAAGGATTCCAAATAGCCAGTTGTTGAATTCCACAATCCGGGCCTCACTTCGGTAATTCGTCCCAAGGAACTGATTTTCAATAGAATGCGGCAGCAGAAATTGATCCATCCGTTGCTTAAACAAATCTGACTCCGCCCCCCGCCATCCATAAATAGATTGTTTGACATCCCCAACAAAAGCACAAAGCCCACCTTCATCAGCAATATTTTTTGCCAGAGGCACCAGCACCTTCCATTGCACAGCATCCGTATCCTGAAACTCATCGA
>JBIPNA010000396.1:0-3359 GCA_044375665.1 Catalimonadaceae bacterium | reverse complement strand
TCAGAGGTCCGAAGTTGCAGATTGCGGCATGCAGTGGATCAGAGCTGCTGGCAATACATTGGTGCAACATATGGTAGTCCAGAATGTCGATTTTGGAGTCGTTGTTGAGGTCCTTGCAGGCCGAAAGGGTTAAATTGTTTTGCAGAATTCCGTCTTTGTACAACTTCAAATCCTGTTGATTGCGAAGGGTATCTCCATTAAGATTTCCCTGCAAAGCATTGCCTCTGCATACACCCTGGCAATCCCTTCTTGCAGGTCCAAATACCTGCCCGTCACAATCGACATAGGGATTACAGTTTGGGAGGAGATCAACGAATCTTCTTCCGTTGCTGTTTTTTCGGATTCTGAAACACACCTGCCCCCAGTTGTTGTTGAGGTTTGATTCGATTCGTCCAAGAAAATCGGGCGAATTGTCCCAGTTCACCCTGGCTACGAGGGTGTAACGTCCCGTATCAACATCAGTAATATCTATCCATTGGCATTTGAGTGAACTGGAATAAATATCCCCACAGTGCGCAGTAATTCCCTGGTTAGCGCAATTGTATTTGGGTGTCCCTCCCCCAAATGAGCAGTTCAGATCCATCACACAAAATCCAGCCTTAAAGCCAGCCGGGATAGAATTTGAGTTTTGATCATATAGGATATACTCAGCATACCCGATGTAATGCCAGTGTCCGTGGCAAGGATCCCAGTTCCACTGTGTAGAAGGGGTATTGATGTTTGCCGGAGGCTTTCCAATATAGTAATCAGCATCTCCAATATTTTCGATCTGAGTACCAAAGCGCACAATATACCGCTGACCAAATCCCTTCAGACAGCCTTCCTGGATGTAACAGGCGTCGTTGTTTACCAGCGAATCGAACCGCAGGCTGGTGCGCAACAGATTGGAATTGACCACCAGATCAGGCTGATCGGGGCAGGCTGTGTCAGGATTGTAGAGACAAAGGGCAGGATTGTTGACCGTAGCCATCGGGTTGTAGGTGCATGATGCCGGATCCATGCATCCGATGATGGGGCCCTGGTAGCCTATTGTCCAACGGATGGAGTCGTTGGGGCAGGTATTGAAATCGTCACCTATCCGGATGTAATACGGAACATTCTTATTGAGGATGATGCTAAGATTGGCCTGAAGGCCACAACCGGAAAAGGAATAAGCCAGGGTTCCGGCATTGCCCTCTGATGGAACGAGCCCGTCGCAATAATCGTAAACCCAGATTTTTGTATTGCAGTTGTTCCCCATGTTGCAGGTAGAAATGAAAAACTGCCCGGATGTGTCAGGCACATACCTATACCAGGTGTCGTCAAATTGAGTCGTGAATGTATCGCCTAAAGTGGCTGTCAAGGCATTGCTGCAATCGATTCCAGGGGGGCAATGGAAGGTCTTAATATCCTTAAAAGTGTATTGAGACCCGGAAGCTACAAGGGTTTGGTTATTGTAAATTTCATAGCCGCCGATACCGTTGTTGCAGCAGAGCCCGTCGCCGTAAGAATCGCGGATGGTAAACCTCAGGCATTCGGTATTTGAAACACAAAGGGTATCTCCAAACTTTTTCCCTTTGGCCAGCGTGTCCCCGTTTGTTTTCAGCAAATCCCAGGAAATCTCATCTGGAAAGCGATCTGGATTGATGTAAATCCGGATCTGGTCCTGATTGCTTTGTGGTTGACAACCTGGACAACCCATATTAACCGTTTCCTGGTTGGTAAATTTATAGTTACTACGAACCAGTTGATTGCCATAAAACACCTGGTAAAAACCTACACCGTGGGTACAACAAAGCCCGTTGTTTCCCTGATCGCGGATGGTAAATCGTATGCAGAGACTTGAGTCAATACATACACTGTCGGAGTTTGCCAGACCTTTTTTTAGCGTATCGCCACCCAGACTAACAATCGCCCAGGAAATTTCCTGAGGGCGGGTGTCCGGCGTTATCAGCACTTTAACCTTTACCTTGCCTGGGCAATTGGTGTTTTGGGCATTTGCAAACCAGGAAAAAAGGCACAAAGCCACCCATAATAAACGTTGGTACATATGGCAAACAGTTGGAATGTGGCAAAGTAAAAAGATTTTCAGTCTGTACCAATCCGTTGCAGGATGACTTAGGTAAGTGGCAACATTTTCCGGACGAAAAGGACTGATATTGACTGAAATGAGGTATTCAAAACCAAACGGAAACAAAAAAACCCGGCTTAACCGGGTTTCTATTTTTTTGCTGGCAGGACCTAGAGGTGAATAACTTCTCCGTAGGCTGCAGCCGTAGCTTCCATAATGGCCTCAGACATAGTTGGATGGGGATGCACCGACTTAAGGATTTCGTGACCTGTGGTTTCCAGATTCCGGGCTACGACAACTTCGGCAATCATTTCAGTAACATTGGCACCAATCATGTGTGCGCCAAGCCACTCTCCATACTTGGCATCGAAGATAACTTTTACAAAACCTTCTTTGGCTCCTGCCGCTGAAGCTTTTCCTGAAGCAGAGAATGGGAATTTCCCAACTTTAATTTCGTATCCTGCTGCTTTAGCAGCTTCTTCGGTCATACCCACAGAGGCAATTTCAGGAGCACAATAAGTACAACCTGGGATATTTCCATAATTGAGGGGCTGTGGATGATGACCCGCAATTTTCTCAACGCAGATAATTCCTTCTGCCGAAGCCACGTGAGCCAGGGCCGGGCCTTTCACTATATCCCCGATGGCATAAACACCGGCAATATTGGTTTGATAATAATCGTCCACAACAACCTTTCCCTTTTCCTGTTTTACGCCGGCTTCTTCAAGACCAATACCTTCCAGGTTTGTTACAACACCAGCTGCAGAAAGGACAATGTCAGCCTCCAGGTTAATGTTACCATTGGCCGTTTTCACCGAAACCTTGCAGGTCTTTCCTTTTGTATCGACCGACTCAACTGAGGAGTTGGTGTAAATATCGATGCCTTTCTTTTTGTAGATTTTTTCCAGTTCCTTCGAAACATCGGCATCTTCAACAGGTACAATCCTTGGCATAAATTCAACGATGGTCACCTTGGTACCCATCGTGGCATAGAAGTAGGCAAATTCCACTCCGATGGCCCCGGAACCAATGATGACCATGGATTTGGGCTGCTTCGGAAGCGACATGGCTTTGCGGTATTCGATGACCTTTTCGCCATCTATTTTAACATTGGGGAGTTCCCTTGCCCGGCCTCCTGTGGCCAGAATGATGCTTTTCGCTTCGTGGATTTCTTTGGTACCATCGGCTTTGGTTACCTCGACTTTTTTGTCTTTGGTGAGTTTGCCATAGCCCATGACGACTTCTATTTTGTTTTTCTTCATCAAAAACTGCACTCCCTTGCTCATCCCGTCGGCCACGCCCCGGCTTC
>JBIPNA010000395.1:0-3363 GCA_044375665.1 Catalimonadaceae bacterium | reverse complement strand
TCAGATAGTAAAGCATCGCAAAAGTCAGAAACCCATTCCAGCCCAAAGCACCCACATGGACGTGGGCTACAATCCAATCAGTAAAGTGGGCAATGGCATTGACGTTGCGGAGAGATAAAAGAGGGCCTTCCAGGGTGGCCATTCCGTAAGCCGAAACCCCAACCACCATAAATTTTAAAAGTGTATCCTGACGGACTTTATCCCAGGCACCGCGCAAGGTGAAAAGACCGTTGATCATACCACCCCAACTGGGCGCAATCAGCATGATGGAAAAAACAGTACCTAAAGACTGAGCCCAATCAGGAAGGGTACTGTACAGCAAATGGTGAGGTCCCGCCCAGATGTAGATAAAAATCAGTGCCCAGAAGTGCAAAATACTAAGGCGGTAAGAGTAAACAGGCCGATTTGCCATTTTGGGCAAATAAAAATACATCAGGCCCAGGAAGGGTGTTGTGAGGAAGAATGCCACTGCATTATGCCCGTACCACCATTGAACAAGGGCATCCTGAACTCCTGCATATGCAGAATAACTTTTCAGGAGACCAACAGGCATTTCAAATGAATTGACAATATGAAGGACAGCAACCGTAACAAACGTGGCGATGTAAAACCAGATGGCTACATATAAATGACGCTCTCTTCGCTTGACGATGGTGCCAAACATGTTGATACCGAAAACCACCCAAATCAAGGTAATCGCAATATCAATGGGCCATTCCAACTCAGCATATTCCTTTGAAGTGGTGATACCCAGTGGCAGGCTCACTGCAGCAGCCAGAATAATGATTTGCCATCCCCAGAAATGCACCTGAGAAAGCACATCACTAAACATTCTTGCCTTACAAAGCCGCTGAAGGGAATAATAGATACCCATAAAAATAGCATTCCCCACAAATGCAAAAATGACAGCATTGGTGTGCAATGGCCTGATTCGCCCGAAGGAGGTGTAGGCGATACCAAAATTCAACTGGGGATAAACCAACTGAAGGGCTACAATCAGACCGACTGTCATACCGACAATCCCAAAAATGATGGTGGCCAGGGCAAAATCCCGGACGATCCGGTTGTCGTAGGAAAATTCCTGGATTTCAGTTGTGGCAGTGTTGCTCATATTCAAACGATTAGAAAAAATGCAAAAGCGTTAATGTGTCAGTGGAGATTCAACTTCTTCCGGGCCATCGAGAATCCGCATGCCTGGAGTGCAGGTATCTTCGAATTGGCCGGAGCGGAACGCCCAGAAAAATGCGGCCAGAAACGAACTGCCTACCACAAGGCTGATTCCGATGAGAAGAAATAAAATACCCATTCAGATAAAGTGCAGGTTTTGAGGGGGCAAATCAGGCCTATGAAGTGGCCGGCTGGCATGAGTTCCCACAGAATGGAAAGTGATACTCATCACCCCACCCAATGACCATTGTTGGAGTTTTAGTTTTTTGCATTCAAGGAAAATTGACCAGAGGCCATGTTTAATTCGCTTTTATTTCAACTGATCTCCAACAACTTAGACAAAATTGTCTACTATGGACAGATGAAAATACGAACCAATGTTTGTCAATCTCATATTCGCCTGCTTTGCTTTGCTTCGTTTTTTCCCATTCCGAATACATGAGCAACCGCAACCTTGTCATTGTGGAGTCCCCGGCGAAAGCCAAGACCATAGAGGGTTATCTCGGCAAAGATTTTACCGTGAAATCCAGTATGGGGCATGTCCGGGACCTCATCAAGGGCGATAAAGCCATTGATATTGGACATGATTTTGAGCCCCGGTATGAGATTACCGAAGGCAAGCACCAGTTGATCAAAGAGCTGAGTGAATTATCCAGGAAGGCAGACATTGTCTGGCTCGCAACTGACGACGACCGCGAAGGGGAGTCTATCAGCTGGCATCTGAAAGAAGCCCTCGATATTGACGACCATAAAATCAAGCGGATTGTTTTCCGGGAAATCACTAAAAAAGCCATCCTCAAGGCCATAGAAAACCCCCGTACAATCGATACTGACCTCGTCAATGCCCAGCAGGCAAGAAGGGTATTGGACCGGTTGGTGGGATATGAAATCTCTCCTGTTCTCTGGAAAAAAATAAAACCCGGTCTTTCTGCCGGAAGGGTTCAGTCTGTTGCTGTACGACTTGTTGCCGAACGGGAGCGTGAAATTGAAAAATTCAAATCTGAAGCAACCTTCCGGACACAAGGATTTTTTAAAACTGCCGCAGGGAAAATCCTTCAGGCAGATTTAAACCGGGATTTTAAGGAAGAAGAACAGGTACAAAGGCTGATGGAAGCCTCTATCGGCAAAAGGTTCCAGGTAAGCAACAAAGAGGTGAAACCAGCTAAACGGAGCCCGTCCCCGCCTTTTACCACCTCTACACTACAACAGGAAGCCAGCCGAAAGCTTGGTTTCTCTGTAACCCGAACCATGATTCTTGCCCAGAAACTCTACGAAGCGGGTAAAATCAGTTACATGAGGACGGACTCGGTTTCTCTTTCTGAAGATGCCCTTCAGGGAGCCGAGGCCCGGATTCGCTCTGAATATGGCGATCGGTTCTCGCAACGCCGGCAATTCAAAACAAAGTCAGAATCTGCACAGGAAGCCCACGAAGCCATTCGTCCCACCGATTTTGGGGTTCAGAATACGGGCAATGACCGGGACGAGCAACGACTTTATGAGCTGATCTGGAAAAGGGCTATTGCATCCCAAATGGCTGATGCGGAACTCGAAAGAACCATTATCACTCTGAAACGGGAAGACTGGTTTTCAAATACAACAACCGATAAGGCTGAAAATTTGCATTTCCAGGCTACCGGCGAAGTGATCAAGTTTGAGGGATTTCTTAAAGTATATCTGGAAAGCACTGATGCAGAGGAGGAAACAGAAGGTAACGAAGAAAAACTACTCCCGTTTGTAGAGATTGGGGAGAACCTGACCCTCGACCATATGCGTTCCCGCCAACGGTATTCCAAACCCGAACCAAGATATACTGAGGCAAGTCTGGTAAAAAAACTGGAAGAAATGGGAATTGGACGGCCAAGTACCTATGCTCCAACAGTTTCCACCATTGAGAAAAGAGAATATGTGGTAAAAGAATGGCGGGATGGGAAACCAAGAGGCTACATCGAACTTTTGCTGAAAGGGGATCAGATTCAACGACAGGAAAAGTCAGAAATGGTCGGGGCAGAAAAAGGAAAGCTTTTCCCGACTGATATTGGCTTGATCGTTAACGACTTTCTGACACAATATTTCAAACAGGTTGTTGATTATGACTTCACAGCCAAAGTTGAAAAAGAGTTTGATACCATTGCCCATGGACAGCTCAGCTGGCAGGAAATGATTCGTCATTTTTATGCCCCTTTTCACAAAACTGTA
>JBIPNA010000394.1:0-3368 GCA_044375665.1 Catalimonadaceae bacterium | reverse complement strand
CTGGGCAACTGCAACCGAAATAGAATGTTCTGAACTCGCTTGTGTGATTAGGATAACATTGACTTTGGCCTTGCCGAGTGCCGAAAACAAACGGCTGGCAAATCCTGCCACACCTATCAGGCCAGAGCCCTGGAGATTGAAAAGCCGGATGTCCCGAATCGAGGTCAGTCCGGTTACAGCAGAACCCTGTGCAGAGCCTGTATCTGTAATGCAGGTACCTGGATGGGAAGGCTCAAACGTGTTTAGAATTCTGATGGGAATGGCCTGATTAAAAGCAGGTTGAAGTGTTGGTGGATAAATGACTTTGGCCCCAAAATGAGAAAGCTCCATCGCTTCCTGATAAGACAACAATGGAATAGAACGGGCTTCGGGAACCATGCGGGGATCGGAGGTCATCATCCCGCTGACGTCGGTGTAAATATGAATTTCATCAGCCCTGAGACCAGCTCCAAACAAAGCCGCGGTATAATCCGAACCCCCTCTGCCCAGAGTTGTGGTTTCTCCGTTTGGTCCGCTGGCAATAAAGCCGGTTGCGATGAAGATACCGTTTTTATCTCCGGACCAGGCCTCCATTTTGGCATAAGTGGAAGAAAAGTCAACATGTGCTGATCCAAATTGCAAATCTGTAAGAATCAACTCCCTGGCATCCAGGATGCTTGCCTTAAACCCCCGGGCCTGAAGGAGGCTGCTCACTACCGCAGCAGAAAGGCGTTCGCCAAAGCTCAGGATCAGGTCCAGACTTCTTGGAGAGCATTCTCTGAGTAAAAAAACGCCTTGAAGCAGGTTTTGAAGCGCATTTATTTCATGATGAATAAAAGTTCTGCATTCTTCATAGCCCCCAGCACTGAAGCTATCCAAAGCCTCCAGGTGTTTTTGAGCAAGGGCCTGGCACCGGGCAGGAAAACCAGAATCACCTTCTGCTGCCTCTTTTGCCAGAGCAATCAGGATATTGGTTACACCTGAAAATGCCGATACAACTGCAATTGTTAAAGGACTCGCGGCTTGTTCGCCTGAAATGATATCCAGAACATTTTCCAGGGCCTGATGGCTTCCAACCGATGTTCCTCCAAATTTCAGAATATTCATAAGCAGCAAAGGTCACTCCCTTCGCATGAAAATCAAAAAGGTATGCCTGGCCGAAAAAGGAAATCGGGAAAAGGAATCAGATCCTGTCTAAAACGAGACGAATGGCCTCATCCATAGCCTGATCTGCCTGGGTAGAAAAAACATCTGAAACCCTGTTGGCCACGATAACATTAACAGAAAGCATTCTATGACCTAAAAGTGAACCCATAGAATAATATCCAGCCGTCTCCATTTCAAAATTGGTCAGCTGGATCTGGCCATGCTGGAAAGAAATGTATTGTTTCAGCAGGTCACCCTGGGCTGGCTGAAGTCGGACTGATCTTCCCTGAGGGGCATAGAATCCCGGACAAGTGAGGGTAATTCCCCTGACCATTCCCTCTCCGATCCGGTTGAGCAGGGAAGCATCGGAATAGGTAATGTAAGGTGAAAAAGGAAGGCTTGCATGCTCTTTTAAAGCATCTGAGAGCATTTTATCCTCTTTAGTTACAGGAAAAGGATAAAAACTCATGAGGGTGTCTAATCCAATTCCCATGGCCGATACGAGGAGAGTGTCGACTGGAATGTTGGCCCGAAGACTTCCTGACGTGCCGATTCGCACGATATCAAGGCTCTGCTTTTCAGGCTTTTCAGTTCTGGTTTCCAGATCCACGTTCACCAGGGCATCGAGTTCCGTCATGAGAATTTCGATGTTGTCGGTTCCCATACCTGTCGAGATAACGGTGATTCGTTTTCCCTTATACCGGCCTGTATGGGTGACAAATTCCCTGTGTTCGGCGGTAGTTTCAATCTGATCGAAATAACGGCTGATTCTGGCTACTCTGCCCGGATCTCCAACTGCAATAATTTTTGAAGCCAGGTCTTCGGGACGAATACCAAGGTGATAAACAGCACCTTGGTGAAGAATGAGATCGGTTGATTTAATGGATTTGCTCATTTGGAAAAATCAAAGCCTGACGAAACGAATGATATGAGTAGCATCTGGTTGTTTCAGTTCAAGGGAATAAGACCCTGGTGGGAAAGCCGGGACCTGGAACTGCCCATTTTTACCAGGTTCCTGTTGATGAAAGCGATAAACTTCACGGCCGAAAACATCGCGTACGATCCCTGCGATCCAGGATGGTTGATTTCCCTGGAAATTCAGGTTAAAATGGTTGGAAACAGGATTTGGAGAAAGTGTTGGTTTGGCAATGACCTTGTTTTCAGTAACAGCCGTGGTACCAAATGCCACAGGAATTCTGACCTGCGGACGCTGTGGATCGTTGGTTTCAAAGGCTAAGGTGTCGGAATAGTTGCCCCATACCAAACGGAAGGACACTGCACTGTTTCGGGACAAGAAAATGTTTTGCCCATTGCCTCCTATCAACTGCGTCGGATTGGAAAGCAACCTTAGGTTTTGAATCTGAAGGGGTTTATTTCCGGCATTCCAGGCAACGAGGGATACGGTATCTGCCGGCGTAAGAAGTGCATAGCCGAAATTGGGACCAATCGATGCATAATTCATCCCCAGAACCGGGAAAGAATCGGCAACGGATGGGCCGACAAGGTTCCGGATCCGGGCTTCGAGTTGGGGATAATCTACAAAGGGATTGCGGTTGTTTTGTTGGGCAAAAATCATGGTGTTCCGGAGCGTATCATTTGGCTTTGGGAGAAATTGCCGGTGCCAGGCCCTTAGGATTGAATCCTGTGGAGCATAAAAATTGGTATAGTCCTGATATCGAAGCACAAAATACATCATGGCTCTTGCGCAGTTTCCCTTGTGGCTATCCTGAGGCTCATAAAAACCTCCGCCATTTAAAGAAGGTGCGTTGATCGACGGCTGGATATAAGGAGGAGTTGCTTTCCCAAAGGGGAGATTTCCCCGGCTATTGTTGGCTGCATCGTCGGTAGAAAAAAGATGATGGATGTCGGACCGCATGGGGAGGTCTTGCCCAAAAAAACCCTGAGGGAAGGTATGTTCGCAATTAAAGTTGTTGCTGGTCGCTCCGTTTCGGGTATTGAATCTGGCTTTACGACCTGTATAGACACAGGTAACGGAATCGTTTTTGTTGTCGATGGACCCATACATTTTGTCCCTGGCTACATCGTATGAAAATCCATTGTAATTCTGGGCAAGGCGATTTTTTAAAATTGACTTCAGCTCTTCTTCGGCCTTATTTTCTGTCCCTGAATAATAGGTTTTTGAGTAGCGCCCCTGGGCCTGTAAACGAACCTGAGTCTCTCCTACGGGCAATAAACCACCGGGAAGGGGCCAGAAAGTTTGAATGATGAGGGCTCCTGGCTGG
>JBIPNA010000393.1:0-3372 GCA_044375665.1 Catalimonadaceae bacterium | reverse complement strand
ACTTCCTCGGTACGGGTACCGCCTTTCATGCCTTCCACGCTCATCAATTGGAGGTAATCGATGATAATCAATCCAATATCATGCTGTTGTTTCAGTCTCCTGCATTTGGCCCTTAACTGAACCGGTGTAATCGCAGGTGTATCGTCAATGTACATGGGTGCATTGGCCAGTTCAGTTACACGATTACGTAGCTGATGCCATTCCTGGTCTGACAGATTACCCTTCCGGAGTTTTTCGCCTGGGATATCTGTTTCTCCTGAAATCATTCTGTTTACCAACTGCTCCGCAGGCATTTCGAGAGAGAAAATGGCTACTGGCTTTTTAAAACCAACAGAAGCATTTCGGGCGGCTGTTAAAACGAATGCCGTTTTACCCATACCAGGTCGGGCGGCAATAATGACCAGATCTGAATTTTGCCATCCTCCGGTGGCCCGGTCCAAATCGATAAGGCCGGTAGGAATGCCGGTTATCCCATCTGCAACATCCTTTTTCAGCATGATGTTTTCAATGGAAAGCCGAACCAGCGACTTCATATCCACCACATTCTTCCCAATGTTTTTCTCTGCGATCTGAAAAATGGCCGTTTCAGTCCGGTCGAGCAATTCAAAAACATCGGTTTGATCCTCATAGGCATCGCGGACGGCCATGGTAGAGGTAGAAATAATCTCCCTTTTGATGTAGTGCTCAAGCACAATCCGGGCGTGGATTTCCACGTGGGCTGCCGAAGAAATCCGGGATGAAAGTCTGGCCAGGTACCTTGCCCCTCCAATCCATTGAAAATCGTTTTTCTCCTTTAATTTTTCAGCAACGGTAATGACATCAATGGGTTTCCCTTCTGAAAACAGATCCATGATGGCTGAAAACACTTTTTGGTTTTCTTCCTTGTAGAAGCATTCCATCCGGAGCAATTCGCTAACGGTATTCAGGGCCTCTCTGTCGAGCATAATGGCACCTAAAACGGCCTCCTCTACTTCCGGAACCTGGGGAACTACCTTTCCGCCCAGACGAATAATTTCATCTGCCAAAGCCTTCTGACTTTGATTTGTTTTTCGAAATGGCCTGGTAAGAGGGCCTGACTCCCGTTCGTTTTCCATAATGGGGGGACAAATGTAGGCAGCCTATCTTCGTATTAATACATCGAATTTCAAATTTCCTGAAGAGCGGATTGCGCAGGGTCAGGCATAATATTTTAATCCATTTTTGGTCTATCAGGCGATTTGGAAAACCCATCAAATCCATCATGATCAAGGCCGAAAATCCTGTATGTTTGTTTCTGATTGAAGCTTATGAAACAAGCCCTGTACAGTTTTTTTGTTTTGGTGATGCTGGGACCCGAAATCCTGAAGGCACAAAACAATTCTCCCGCGAAAGTTTCAGCCTGGACCAGGCAGTTTTTATGGCAAATGGCTCAGGGGAAAGCCAATGAGCGTGGTGCATTGCCATCGTATGTTTATCAGCAGGATGCTTCGGGAAAATTGTTTGTACGGGCATTTGTTCAACAACATGCTGGTTTCGATCAAGAGATACTTTCTCGTTTTGGCGTAATTAAAGCCACCCAGGCCGGAGATATTTTCACGGCAGGCATTCCGGTGGAGCAGTTGGATGCGTTCACGCGGTCACCCGGGATCCGGGCCATCGATCTGGATCAGGCAGGAGCAGCAGACCTTGACTCCGCAAGGCGCCGGACCAGGGTAGATAGCATCCACAATAGCCTGGGCTTGCCAAGAGCCTTCCGGGGAGACAGTATTGTGGTCGGCATCATCGACGCAGGCTTCGATTATACCCATCCCGTTTTTTTCGATACCCTTTATCAGAAATACCGTGTCCGCAGGGTATGGGAGCAAAAAGGCAATGGAACACCGCCAGCCAATTTTCCTTATGGAGCGGAGTATTCAGATTCGGCTTCCATCCTAGCTAAAGCTTATGATGTCACCGAAACTACCCATGGTACCCATGTTGGTGGAATTGCTGCAGGTTCCGGATTTGCAGGAGCAGCAGTAAATGGCAGGAAATTCCGCGGAGTGGCCTATCAATCTGATCTGGTTTTGGTAGGCATTTATCCCAGTCCCGCTTATTGGCTCAATACAGGTATGGCCGATTTTCTGGACGGTATCCGATACACATTTGATTATGCAGCAAACCAGGGAAAGCCGGCCGTGGCAAATTTAAGCTGGGGTTGCCCCCTTGGCCCACGCGATGGAACATCCCTTTTCAGTCAGGCTTGCGACAACATTACGGGACCAGGACGGATTTTTGTGGTTTCGGGTGGCAACAATGGCAACAACAAGATCCACCTGAAAAAGGCCTTTTCCCCAACTGATACCGTTTTACATTCTTTCACCACATTTTCAACAGCTCTGACAGAGAAAATCAACTACATTGATGTCTGGGGAGACAGCAGCCAGCTGTTTCAAATGCAGTTTCATCTCTATTCCGGCAATAACAGGCTAACCGCAAGTGAATGGATTCCACTGGATGGGAATACCCGGCTGATAAAATTGAAAGGCACCAATGGAGACACTTGTTATGCCACTGTAACTGGTGTGGCAAGTGAGTTCAACGGGAAACCGCATATGTTGATTCAATACCTCAATAAAGTGGGAGATCGTGTGGGATTTTCTGTCAAAGCCACAGCAGGAACGGTGCATTTGTGGCAAGGGGTGGTGGTAAAAACCTCCGGTTACTATGGCAATTTTACAAAGTATTCCTATCCCTGGGCCACTGATGGAGACGTAACTTCCACATGCGGAGACCTTGTTTCAACGCGGTCGGCTTTGGCCGTTGGCGCCTACAATTCCAAAGTAAATTTTACAAATGTATCTGGTCAGAACCTAGGTTATACGGGATATGTCCGGGGAAGGATTGCAGCTTTCAGCAGTCTCGGCCCTACTGCAGATGGGCGGACCAAGCCAGACATTACCGGACCAGGGTTGGCCCTTGCATCAGGTTTCAGCTCTTACGACCCATCCAATGCAAGCGGTGGGGCTGACTATGGATCTGTAGTGGCAGAGTTTATTTCAACCCTGAACGGCAGGACCTATGCTTATGGAATGGCTGGTGGTACTTCTATGTCGGCACCTTGTGTAAGTGGGATCGTGGCCATGCTTCTTCAGGTAAACCCGCAATTGGGTCCGGAGGGTTTGAAGGCCATTTTGGCTGCCACATCCATCCGGGACAACAACACCGGAATTATTCCGCCAAATGGAAGTTCAACCTGGGGATTTGGGAAAATTAATGCCATGGGCGCCCTGAAAGCATTGCTGAGTCCAACAGGTATTGTGCATGGAAAAGCCACGAGTCCTGAAGTGCTGGTTTATCCAAATCCGGGTACCGGTTCATTTCGGCTTGAGTTTCCATCCCAAATGGATTCAG
>JBIPNA010000392.1:0-3377 GCA_044375665.1 Catalimonadaceae bacterium | reverse complement strand
GGGACAGTTCCGGAAACGCTGTCTGGACACCGGCCCACAAAGTGGTTTGCGATTATTCTTCTTCCCAGGATGAACCTGAATTTGTCTATAACAACGGACACTGGTATGTGGTCTGGATCGACAATCGCCCGCCGGCTTCCAACGCCGATGTGTACATGCAGAAACTCAATGCCCAGGGAAACCGGCTTTGGAATCCGAATGGCCGCATTGTTTTTCGGCAGAATACCTACATACCGATCCCCAAAATCATGAAGGATTCGGATGGAGACCTGATTGTGGCCTGTCTGGCCAATCTTCAGGGATTTTTGGGGCAGAAAGTACGGCCCGACAGCACCCTGGTCTGGCCCGGATTTGGACGTATTATTGCAGCTCCCGGGGCTGAAAATCCTTTTTATGAGCAATATACGCTTACCGCTGGACCAGGCGGAGTGGCCTTCCCCATTTGGGTGGGCTCTGCCTCCCGAAGCCTGTTTATTTCCAGTCTGGATTCCAATGGATTGGTGACTTCCGTTCGGGAGCCCGTACTTAATGCTAAGCCAGCCCTTCGGGTGTTCCCCAATCCCGTAGAAGACAAGGCCTTCCTACCAGGCGATCCGGAAACGCTTTCGGACCTGACCTGTTTCGATGGATTTGGACGGACTCATGTCTTGATCGTCCAAAAGACAGAGGAAGGCGTCTGGTTTGACACCCGAAACCTGAAACCAGGCATGTATTTCATTCGGAACGGTGCAGAAGTGGTCCGCTTCCTGAAAGAATGATTCGGTAACGCCGGATACAGCAGGCAGGTTGGCCAAAGAAGCGAGCTTGAAATGCTGTACGATGCCCCCGGCCCGGATAGAAGCGGTACCCCGCAGGGCCGACCAGCGGGAGGACCGAGGCGTACAAGCGGATAGCCGGAAAAGCCGCCAAATCCTGTATTTTTTGTCCTGAAGAATCCAAATGACTGCAGACTTTGGCCCGGAATAGGTAAATATTGCAGGAAGCCCGCCTGCCTTTGCCCGATTCCCGAAGCAAGGTCCTACCTTTGCGGCCCGTTTCCAGCCATGAAGGTCAAAGATTTCGTTCAGTTCTACCAATCCGAACCCCTCGTGCAAATGTTGGTGGGGCAGTTAAAATCTGCTGCTCAGCCCATTGCACTGAAAGGATTGGCAGGATCGCTCGACGCAGTGGTGGCGGCAGCGGCTTTTCGTTCCTTTCCGAAAACCCAGCTTTTTATCCTGGAAGACAAGGAGGAAGCGGCCTATTTTCTGGACGACCTGCAGCAACTGCTGGAACATGAAGTGCCCATTTTGCTTTTCCCTTCCAGCTATAAAAAACCCTATCACTACGAGGAAATTGAAAATGCCAACGTCCTGCAGCGGGCCGAGGTGCTTTCTACCTTAACCAACGCAGTAAAAAGTCTGAAGCCTGTCCTGGTGGTGACCTACGCCGAAGCCCTTGCGGAAAAGGTCCTCAACCGGAAGTCGCTGGTATCCAACTCGCTTTCGCTGAAGCAGGGCGATACCCTCGATTTCGATCTGCTGCACGAACTGATGGACGAGTTCGGTTTCGAAAAGACCGATTTTGTGTTCGAACCCGGGCAATTTGCCATTCGTGGATTCATCGTCGACTTCTTTTCCTATGCCTCGGAGTATCCCATCCGCCTGGAGTTGCTGGACAACGAAATCGAATCGATCCGGTCGATCCATCCCGAGACCCAGCTTTCCCTTCAACAACTGAATCAGGCCACGGTTTTGCCCAATGTGCAGTCCCGGATGTTGCTGGAGCAGCGGGATTCACTCCTGAGTTTCCTGCCCGAAAAGACGCAGCTCTGGTTTCGGGATCTGGACATGGCCAAGGCGGCCATCCAGAAAACCTTCAACCAGGTGAAGACAGAATGGGACCAGCTGGTGGAAAGCCTTGGGGCCAAAGGATTGCTGACCCACCCTGGACAGCTGTACGATACCGGAGAAGATTTTATAAAAACAGCCGCGGCCTTTCCCCAGGTGTTTTTCGGCTCCAAAGCCCCGGCCGGGAGCCAGACATTGCTGTTCGATTCCAAGCCGCAACCCTCTTTTAATAAGGATTTTAACCTCCTGGGTTCCACCCTGGCACAGTTCGACAACCAGGGCTACCAGAGTTTTATCTGTGCCGATTCGCCCAAACAGCTCGAACGGCTGCAAACCATTTTCGACGAAATCAACCATGGACTGGCCTTTACCAGTCTTTACCTCAATCTGAGGGGCGGATTCGAAGACCGACAGGCCAAAAGGGTCTGCTATACCGACCACCAGATTTTTGAGCGTTTCCACCGGTACAAGGGCAAGGAGAAATTCTCCAAATCCCGGGCCATGACGCTCAAAGAGCTCAAAACCCTGCAACCGGGCGACTTTGTAACCCACATCGACTATGGTATCGGCCGGTTTGCGGGACTGGAAAAAATCGATGTAGCCGGCCGGCAGCAGGAAGCTGTCCGTTTGGTGTACCGCGACAACGATTACCTGTTTGTGAGCATCCATTCCCTGCATAAAATCTCCCGGTATTCCGGTAAAGAAGGGGAGCCACCTGCCATCTCCAAACTGGGATCGGAAGAATGGGACAACAAGAAAAAGAAGGTCAAACGCAAGGTAAAAGACATTGCCAAAGACCTGATCAACCTCTACGCCAAGCGGAGAGCCGCACCCGGGTTTGCCTTTTCACGGGATACTTATCTGCAGGTAGAATTGGAAAGCTCCTTCATTTACGAGGATACCCCCGATCAGGCCAAGGCCACGCAGGATGTAAAGAACGACATGGAGAAACCCTATCCAATGGACCGTTTGGTTTGCGGGGATGTGGGTTTCGGGAAGACTGAAGTGGCCATCCGGGCGGCCTTTAAGGCGGTGAACGACAGCAAGCAGGTCGCCGTGTTGGTGCCGACCACCATTTTGGCCATGCAGCATTACAAAACCTTCCGCGAACGCCTGGCCAAACTGCCCTGCAATGTGGAATACATCAACCGGTTTAAATCTTCGGCCGAAGTCACCAAAACCCTGGAAAGGGTCAAAAAGGGTGAAATCGACATCCTGATCGGCACGCATATGCTGCTTGGAAAGCGGGTCGATTTCAAAGACCTGGGGCTCATGATCGTGGACGAAGAGCAGAAGTTTGGGGTGAAGGCCAAAGAAAAGCTGAAGGAAATGAAGGTGAATGTGGACAACCTCACCCTTACGGCCACGCCCATTCCGCGGACCCTGCAGTATTCTCTGATGGGCAGCCGCGATTTGAGCATCATTGCCACACCGCCTCCCAATCGTCAGCCGGTCACCACCGAAGTGCATTGTTTTTCGGAAACCATCCTCCGCGATGCTGTCCGGCATGAAATTCAGCGGGGAGGGCAGGTATTTTTCATCCACAAC
>JBIPNA010000062.1:0-12829 GCA_044375665.1 Catalimonadaceae bacterium | reverse complement strand
TCGGATCCGGACCTGTTCAAGGTTTTGCCACAACACTGATCATTGGTATTTTCACTTCCCTTTTTACTTCGGTTTATATCACCCGGATTATGGTGGAAAGCCGCCTCAACAAAGGTGGTTCCTTTTCCTTCTCTACTTCTTTCAGTAAAGACCTCTTCCGCAATGTCAATTTCGATTTCGTATCGAAGCGTAAATTGGCTTATGTGGCATCCTCTGCGATCATCGGAGCCGGTATTGTTTTCATATTCGCTACCGGTGGTCTCAATTACGGGGTAGACTTTAAAGGAGGCTGGAAGTATGTGGTTCAATTCGACAAATCGGTTTCCACCGACGAAATCCGGGCGGCTCTCAATGGACCACTACAGGGATTTCCGGAAGTGAAATCATTCGGTTCAAGCGAAAAAGTACAAATCACAACCTCCCACATGATCGATGACCTCTCTGAAGATGCAGCCGGAAAGGTCCAGGCCAAAGTGGAGGAAGGTCTCAAGGCCTTTGGAGGGAAATATGAAATTCTATCAACAGCAAAGGTTGGTCCAACCGTGGCAAACGATATTAAGATAAATTCAACCATTGCCGTTGTGTTGGCACTGGTGCTTATCTTCGCCTATATAATTATCCGCTTCAGAAAAGTTGGATATGCCATGGGTGCTACACTGGCGTTGTTGCATGACGTGCTGATGGTACTCGTGTTTTACTCGGTTTTCAGATACATACTTCCTTTCTCTTTGGAAGTGGACCAGAATTTTATCGCTGCCATCCTGACCATTGTGGGTTATTCGGTAAACGATACGGTGGTAATTTTCGACAGGGTAAGGGAGTTCTTTAAAGACTCCGCCCTTGAAGCTGATCCGAAAACGGTTATCAACAAAGCCCTCAACGATACATTTTCACGTACTGTTGTTACAGCATCCACCGTACTCTTTGTGGTCTTAATCTTGTTGATTTTCGGCGGAGAAACCATCCGCGGACTAAGTTTTGCATTGCTGATTGGTGTAATTACCGGAACATATTCCACCATTTACATTGCCATTCCGTTCGTGATCGATGCCCCGGGCAGCAAGAAGAAATTATTGGACGAAGTTTAATTCTCAACAATTCTTTTCCCAGATACCCCGGACCAACATCCGGGGTATTTTTTTGTGAGAAAACTCAGGAAAAAAATTGTCCGGCGTCAGGATTCACCTTCCCATGCCGCAATAGTTTTGGGTATAGAAAAACTCCTGTTATGATTAAAGAAGTTACTGGCGATATCCTCCAATCCAATGCCGAAGCCATCGCCCACGGCATAGCCCCATTCGATCATTTTGACAACGGCCTGGCCCTTAGCCTCCGGGAAGAATGGCCAGTTATGGTCAAGGATTTCCGGCACTATTGCCATTTGGAAAACCCAAAACCAGGTACCCTTTGGATCTGGTCGGGCGTTGGGGGAAAAAGAATTGTCAATCTCATGACCCAGGAAGCTCCCACCGGCGAAAAGCATAGCGGACACCCTGGACGTGCCTCTGTGTCACATGTCAGCCATGCCTTGAAAGCACTTTCCAACCTTATCAAGAAAGAAAATATCAAGTCTGTAGCCTTGCCCAAACTGGCCACCGGTGTTGGTGGATTAAACTGGGCTGATGTAAAACCACTCATAGAAACCCATCTCAGCGATTGTGGTGCAGATGTTTACGTCTACACCACCTTTCAAAAAGGAGTTCCGGCACAGGAATCCTGATGAAAAAATCAAAACCTAAAGCAAAAAGCCTGATTCGTTTCAGGCTTTTTGTTTTGGGCGGCAGCCGGGCTGTCCGGGGGTTCGCTGTCGCTCCCGTGCCAGGCCACTGGTTTTCCGAAACAAGGGAAGAAAAGACTTCTGGCCTCCGTTATTTGAATGCCTGGCACCAGGCCCCTCCCATCCCTGCCGCAGGTTTCATTTTCAAGGGTTCAGATAATTTAATCAAACCGCCTCAAAAGAGAAGGCAAAGCTTTTACCTGAATCAAATCCGATCCAGTCAAAAAAAATCCCTTCCCTGTTGAACCTTTGGAGCTGAAAAACTGATTTTTCTTTCAACCCCAACCCAATAGGAATTCAGCTGCCATATTCAACCCAATTCCAAAAAAAACGTCCGGACCTGCCGACCCGGACGTTTGAAATTAAACCCAAAAATTCGCTTAATACTTTACCTGAAAAGCCTCTGACCCAAAGTTCATTACAATGGACTTTACAGCACATGCCGGTGCAGCTGCCGGATTCCCGACCGGATCGAAATGTGGCAAAGCAGAAACAAAGCTGTATTGCTCTGCAACAAGACCGGGAGTTTTCAGATCCGAAAAACCATGGAACACGAGTTTCACCTTTGAAAATCTGGAGGCATAACTTCCCTCAGCCTTGCCAAAGCTTACCTGGCGCTTACCGGGTTCAAGTTGAATACTGCGCTGATAAAAGGTGCCGGTTTCATATTGGTAGCTCTCCCCATCATCTTCGTAGTAAGAGAACGGCACAGCCTTTTTCCCCTGGTAAACATGTACCGTAAGTGTATCTGACGGTTTTTCACCCGTATGGTTCACTTGCGATTGCATGGCCAGAACTGCACCTCCTTTTACAAAAACCGGAAGTTTTTCGATGGGACAATCCACCATTTCATCCTTTCCACCGGCATAAAACTGATCGTTGTATAAGCTATACCAACCGTCTGCATCTGGCAGCAAAACCTTGGTGATATCCTTCGTGCTTTCTACCGGGCATACCATAACTGAAGGCCCGAAATAGTACTGGTTCTGAAACCGGCCATCATAAACCATCGCATTTGTGGTATGTTGTATAGCCAGTGATCTGTTTACTGGTAATCCTGTCCTGTGCGCCTCTGCAAAAACTGAATAGAGGTAAGGCAGCATCCTGTAGCGCAGAGATATGTAGTTTTTGTTGATGGCTTCAATTTTCTCACCGTAACTCCATGGATCCGATTCTTTTGAGTCTACACCGGAGTGAATGCGGAAGAAAGGTGAAAAAGCACCGATGGATACCCAACGACCAAACAGTTCTTTCGAAGGGCCACCAGTAAATCCACCCACATCCATACCCGTGTAAGGCACACCGGTTAGACCCATACTGTTCAAAAGTCGAACGCCTGCCATCATATGGTCATCGCTTGAAACATTATCGCCTGTCCAAACTGCGGCATACCGCTGGATCCCTGAAAAGCCGGCCCGGGTTAAAATAAATGGTCTTTTGTTGCCAAGAAGTTTCCGGGTTCCTTCATACGATGCTTTTACCATTTGCAAACCATACACATTGTGTCCCTTTCTGTGAGAGGTCCGCTTTCCTTCCCAGTTAAATTCTACCAGATCAGGAAAACGCTGTCCCCAGGTAGCAGGCTCATTCATATCGTTCCAAAATCCTTCTACTCCGGAAGCTACCAGATCTTTAAACTTTCCTCCCCACCAATCCCTGGCTTTTGGCATGGTAAAATCCGGGAAATGGCACCATCCCGGCCAGACCTGTCCGGTATAGTTGGTTCCATCAGGATACTTTAAAAAGATGTTTTCTTTCAGGCCATCTTCATAAGCAGGGTAGCCCTTTTCAACTTTTACACCTGGATCAATGATTGTTACTGTATGGAATCCCATCGATTTGAGTTGATCATTCATTCCTTTTGGATTAGGGAAACGTTCCTTGTCCCAGGTAAACAGCTTGTATTTGTCCATATAATGAATGTCCAGTACCATGGCATCGGCAGGGATCCCTTTGTCCCTGAAAGTGCGGGCTATGTTGAGCACTTCTTTATCAGGATAGTAGCTATATCTGCATTGTTGCAGACCCAGTCCCCACTTAGGTGGCATGGGCATCCTTCCGGTTAACCAGGTATAAGACTCAAGGATTTTGGCAACATTCGAATGAGCAAACAAATAGTAGTTCATTTCACCTCCTTCGGCTGTAAAGCTGGAGAACCTGTCGTTCGAAGCGCCAAAGTTGAAGTGCGAGCGATACGTATTGTCAAGGAACAACCCATACACTACATCCCCATGCTGACCGATGTAAAAAGGAAGTGATTGGTAAATGGGATCTGCCCCGGACGGGTATGCGTAAAAATCGGTATTCCAGTTGGTATAGCCTTCGCCACGGCGGTTTAAAGGGCCGGTTTTCTCCCCAAAACCAACAAATCTTTCCCCATTCTGCATCTTTTTGTAAGAGGTTACCTGCTCTCCATTCCAGCCTGTGCCAAATGCGGGCTCATCTTCATTGAGCACCCTTCCTTTCGCATCCAGCAGGCGGAACCGCAGCGGATTTTTTACAATTTCGAGTCTGGCGGAATCGGTTTTCAAAACCGCAGTTGCTCCATCCGCAAACTCAAATTTTGTTTCCATCGGGTTGGCGACAACAGCATAGGAAAGATCGTCGAATAAAGCAGTTTTAGAAAAGTGAATACGAAACACAGTTGCACTGTAAACTGTCACCCGGACCTTCCCATTGGGGAAGGAAATACTAAGGCCATCCTTTTCTTTTTGGACGGAACTTAAGTTTCCTGCACTTTCAAATAACTGGCCAAAGCTGGCCATCGGAAGCAGGAGGAATAGAAGTAAAAAGGTCCTGTAATAAGAAGAAGTAATCATTTGGTAGGTACTAAGAGGGGGCCAAATTGGCATTTTTCCTTTTCCCCGAAAAACCCTTTCCAAAATTCACGAATGGAAAGGCCTTCATAGGGTTTAACGGTAATCGTTATGGAAAGTTGCCATAAGGAAAGTCCAGAACCCAACCAGCTGAAAATCAATAATTTTGGACTAAAGCCATTCGATTTGCAATTTTTCAGGCTTTCTGTGCATCGGGATTTTTTTGAATAACCATTTAGAAACCAATTGAGAATTTAGTTATGGATTAAATTTCCAAGGTTTGGAACACTTTCAGAATCATTTCTACATTGCACCAAATTTTCCAATTAATCTTACTTAGTACTTCAAAATAACCGTTTTAACATGCTGATTCTACGCTTCATTCCTCCTCTATTCGAAAATGCCTGTTCTGTGTTGAGGCCTTAAACAACCAGTAAATCATCATTTAACCATTCAAAATTTCCTTTATGAAAAAACTGTATGCAAAGGTTTTTGCCATGCTTGCTTTGGTATTTGCCTCGTCCATTTCGGGCTTTGCCCAGGATCTGGAGATTACGGGTAAGGTAACCGACTCCAAAGATGGCTCGGGCTTGCCGGGTGTAAACGTTCTTGTGGTAGGAACCACAACAGGTGCCATAACCGACATCAATGGTATTTACAAGGTAAAAGCAGGTGTAGGTGCCAAACTGGAATTCAGATTTTTAGGATTTACTCCTGTAACCCGGGACGTAAAAGGCCCTGAACCCATTGATGTTCAACTAACTGAGGAGGTTAAAAACCTTAAAGAAGCTGTCGTTATTGGTTATGGACAGGTTCGTAAAAAAGACCTGACAGGTTCTTTGGCCAATGTGTCTTCCAAGGACTTTCAGACCGGCACCAACGTTACCCCTGAGGCATTGATTGCAGGAAAAGTGGCCGGGGTTCAGATTACCAACAATGGTGGTTCACCGGGCGCCGGAAGCACCATCCGGATCCGGGGTGCTTCTTCGCTGTCTGCCACCAACGATCCTTTGTTTGTGATTGATGGTGTGCCTGTAGAAACTGGAGGTGTTTCTGGTTCACCCAATCCGCTTAGTTTGATCAATCCCAACGACATTGAAAGCTTTACAGTATTGAAAGACGCCTCTGCAACTGCCATTTATGGTTCCAGAGCATCCAATGGGGTTATCATCATTACCACAAAAAAGGGCAATGTTAATTCTAAAAGACCCAGCATCAACCTGAGTTCACAGCATTCCATTGGAAACCCAACCCGGTTTGTGGATGTACTTGACGGAAACCAGTTTCGCGACATGGTCCGGAAATTCGGGACCCCTGCTCAAAAGGCATTGATCGACACCGCAGGCACCACCAACACCGATTGGCAAAAGGAAATCTTCCGGTCGGCGTACACGACCGACAACAACCTTAGTGTGTCCGGGAATCTGAAATTTCGCGAGGGGTACAACCTGCCATATCGGGTTTCGGGAGGATTTCTGCGTCAGGAAGGTATTTTGAAAACCGATAAAATGACCCGTTTGAATGGGGGTTTAAATTTAAGTCCGGTTTTGCTCAATGGCGATTTGAAGGTAAATGTGAACCTGAAATATGCCCAGACCGAGAACTTTTTCGCAAACCAGGGAGCCATCGGTAGTGCTGTTGTTTTTGATCCTACCAAAGCTGTCCGGGCAGACAGCACCATTTTTGATGCCAGCGGCAGACCTGTATATGGAGGTTTTTTTGAGTGGGTAGATCCGCAAGGTCGTCCACAGGGTCTTTCTCCCCGCAATCCGGTCGCTTTACTGGAAAGCCGTAAAGATGAAAGTACCGTAAAGCGGACCCTTGCCAATGCCCAATTTGACTATGCCATTCCTTTTCTGAAAGATTTGCGTGCCAACCTGAATGTAGGTACCGATCGCTCTACCGGAAGTGGAACCATCCTGGTCGATTCTATTTATGCATCCGACTTTCTGCGTAAAGGAGTAAACAACTTTTACAATCAGGAAAAGCAAAACAACCTCCTTGAATTTTACATGAACTACACCAAGGAGATTCCAAGTATAAAAAGCAGGATCGATCTCCTCGGTGGTTATGGTTATCAGGAGTTTAAAACGACGACCTTCAACTATGCCGATTTCAGGCAGAATGGAGACACGTTCCCCAATTCCAAGCCCGTTTTTCCGAAAGACATTCAGGAAAATGCCCTTGTATCCTACTATGGAAGAGCCAAATATGTATTCATGGAGCGTTATCATCTGGATGCTACAGTCCGGACCGATGGTTCGAGCCGCTTCTCCGAGGATGTGCGCTGGGGATTGTTTCCATCTGTGGCCGCAGCCTGGACCATTTCCGAAGAGAAGTTCCTCAAGCGGGCCTCCTTTATTGACAACCTGAAAATCCGTGCAAGCTGGGGAACTACCGGTCAGCAAGACATCGGAAGCAACTATGCCCACCTGCCCTTGTACCGGTTGACCAACCCTTCTGCGCAATACCAGTTTGGTGATCAATTTGTATATGGATATCGACCGACGGCCTACGATCCGAACATCAAATGGGAGCAAACTGTAACCTATAATACAGGAATTGATTTTTCCTTTTTCAAAGAGCGGGTATTTGGTAGTCTCGATTTTTACCTGAAAGAAACCAGCGACCTCCTGAATACCATTCCAACTCCAGCCGGCGCAAACTTTAGCGACCAGGTGCTGACCAATGTCGGGAGCATGGAAAACCGTGGTATGGAAGTGAACATTACTACTGTACCCATTAAAAAAGAAAAATACAGCTGGACTTTTGGCTTCAACGTAACCATGAATCAAAACAAGGTAACCAAGTTGACGGCTGTTGCAGATTCGGCCTATCAGGGAATTTTAACCGGAGGCATTGCCGGAGGGGTAGGTTCAACCATCCAGATCAACTCTGTTGGTCATCCGATCAACTCATTCCTGGTTTACCGCCAATTGTATGTAAACGGTAAACCGGTGGAAGGCCAGTTTGAGGACCTGAACGGAGACGGAAAAATCAATGATCAGGATCAGTACCGCTACAACCAGGCCCAACCGACAGTGCTGATGGGTATCAATACAGCATTCAACTATAAGAAATTTACTGTTGGAATGGTGCTACGTGGAAGCTTCGGCAACTATGTGTACAACAACATCGATTCGGACAAAGGCAACCGGAATCATGCATTCCTTCAAAACACCTTTGTATCGAATGTGGCGTCGAATTATCTTGAGACTGAGTTTTCAGGGAAACCAGTTGGAGGTGCGTCTACAGACCAGGTACGCCTTTCTGATTACTATGTCCACAACGCTTCCTTCCTGCGTTTTGACAACCTTTTCCTCTCCTATAATTTCGGAGAATTGTTTAAGAACTTCAATCTGGCGGCCAATTTCAATGTTCAGAATGCATTCGTGATCACCAAATACAAGGGCATTGATCCGGAAATTTTCAATGGAATTGACAATAACTTTTATCCCCGTCCACGGGTTTTCACCCTGGGAATCACAGCCAACTTCATGCCTTAATCCTTTTATACGACATTCTTATGAAAAAGCACATTTTTCCATCCTTCCTTCTTCTGGTTCTCGGATCAGGACTGTTGTGGTCGTGTCATAAAAAACTGGATTTGGTTCCGTTAAATGATGTGACTTCAGAAAAAGTTTATGCAGATGCTGCCGGATACAAGCAGGCCTTATCCCGGGTTTACAGTGCATTTGCCACCACAGGCAACGACGGTCCGGCAGGTTCTCCCGACATCCCCGGCGGTGGTGATGAAGGGTTTTCAGATTTCCTTCGTGGAGTCTGGAATCTTCAGGAGCTCACCACCGACGAGGCCGTAGTCGCCTGGGGCGATGCAGGTCTTCCCGATTTGCACGCCATGAACTGGACAGCCAACAATGGGTTTATCCGACGGACCTACTCCAGGTGTCATTTCCAGATCACACTGGCCAATGAATTTATCCGGGAGTGCGCCTCTGACCGGCTGTCCCGCCGTGGAATTCCAACGGATGCCCGGGCAGAAATTGAATTCTACAAGCAGGAAGCCAGGTTCTTACGCGCCTTACAATACTGGACTTTGATGGACCTTTTTGGTTCAGTTCCTTTTACGACAGATGCAGACGATGTAGGGGCCAATTTGCCCCGCCAGGCTTCAAGAGCTGAATTGTACAACTACATTGAATCTGAACTGATCGACCTTCAAACCAAACTAAAACCAGCCCGTTCCAATGAATATGGTCGTGCTGATGCTGCCGCAGCACAGGCTTTACTGGCCCGCCTGTATCTGAATGCCGAGACTTATCTGGGAGCCGGAAATGGAAAATACGATAAGGCTGCAGAGTTTGCCTCCAAGGTTATTGCTTCAGGATATTCCGTAAAGAATACAGATTACCAGCAAATGATGGGTGCCAACAACGGACAGATTTCCAATCGAAACGAGTTCATTTTCACGATCAACTACGACGGTTTGAATACCAAAGGTTTTGGCGGAACCCACTTTTTCGCTCATGCCTCTATTGGTGGAAGCATGAACTCCAGAATGTTTGGAATAAACACTGGTTGGTCAGGACTTCGCACCACCGAGCGCCTGCCAAATCTCTTCCCTGAAATCGGAAACAACGGAGACAATGGCGTAGACAGAAGGGCGATGTTTTTCACTTTCAACCAGAAACTGGAAATCAATCTGATAACCACGTTCGGGGACGGTTATGCAGTAACCAAATACCGCAACGTAAAACTGGAACCGGCAGGAACTTCAGACTCCCTTTGGTTTAAAACCGATTCGGTTTTGGTGCGCCTTCCCGGCCACACCTACATCAAAAATGATTTCGTGAAAATCGAAAACGCATTGCCAAAAGAACTGAACGGGACTTATCAGGTTGGACATGTTTCAGGTTCGGTTTTCAAATGTAAAATCCTGAAAGCCCTGCCTGCCGCCGGAACAGCAACCAACCAGGCAACAGTATGGTATCTTCGCCGGGGGAATGACCCCGACCAGGCTTTCATCGACATCGACTTCCCACTTTTCCGTTTGGGAGAAATGTACCTGATTTATGCCGAAGCAGCAGCCCGTGGCGCTGCAGATGTAAATCTGGCTGTAAGCTACATCAATGAACTCAGGGAAAGAGCCTATGGCAACACCAGCGGGAACATTTCCTCCGCAGATCTGACTACAGATTTCGTGCTGGATGAAAGAGGCCGGGAATTGTATTGGGAAGGACATCGGAGGACGGACCTAATCCGATACAACAGGTTTGTTGAAGCTTCTTACCTCTGGCCATGGAAAGGAGGCATTTCCACCGGAGCTCCGGTAGCCGATTTCCGGAAATTGTTTCCCATTCCTACAGCTGACATCACTGCAAATCCAAAATTGATTCAAAATCCAGGTTATTAATTTAAACCACCATGAAAAAGAGTCTCATTTATTTCATATTTTCTGGATTGGCCTTTGCTTCTCTTTTGTCTTCCTGTGAAGATAAGGACCGTGAAAAAAACAATCCAATTTCAGCACCAAGCCTCCGTTTCGATACGGTTGGGGCTGTGAAAACCGGCACCTTTACGGTGTATGGAAACATTACCAATTCTGGTAACCTTTTCATTCAGGGAAAAGGAATCCTGTACTCGGATACTGCTGCAGTTCCCAGTTTCAGGCATGTTGTAAAAACTGCTACCAGCGAAGGAGCAGGTTCATTCAATGGCGTGGCCACAGGCTTGAAACCACTGACGGTTTACAAATTCCGCCTGTTTGCCAGAAACTACGTAGATACCACCTACTCTGAGGTTTTCGAGTACAAATCTGCTCCCCTTACTGCCAAGGTAAGCGCAGGAGTTCTGTCCTCTGTAGACAGGACCTCCGTAATGGTATCGTCCACGCTTACCGACAACAGTGGAGAAACCATTTTAGACCGTGGTTTTGTGGTAGGAACAGCTGCCAATCCTCAAATCAATACCCGCTTTGGGGATTACAATTTTGTGTCTGTAAGCTCTGATTCAACGGAGAATACCTACACCACAACCATTCAAAATCTGACTCCGGCAAAGCGGTATTTCATCCGCCCATATGTCCGGAACAGAGGAGGAATTGGTTACGGTGCCCAAATTGATGTAACCACACTTCCCTGACACCCCAGGAAAATTAAAAAAGGGCTGCTTTTGTTGAGGCAGCCCTTTTTGTTTTGTCCCGGATTCGAATCCCAAATAATGTTTGCATTCGAATCCGGGATAATGTTTCTCAAACCATTTGACCGTGCTTCAGGTTTTGAAGGGCGATGGATCAAAAACCCATGCTCCAATTGGTTTGGCTGAAACGGGACCTTCGATTAAGGGATCATGCTCCAATGCATGCCGCCGAAGCCACAGGATTGCCCTGGCTGCCGATCTTTATTTTTGAACCGGAGTTGCTTTCCTGGCCGGATACGTCAGAACGCCATCTGCATTTCCAATGGGAATCGCTTCAGGATATGAACCACCAGTTAAAGCGCATGGGCAAAAGCTCCATATTTATGGCCAAAGCTTCCATGCCAGAGGTACTGGAATGGTTTTCCGGAAAGTTCCAGCTGCATTCTGTCTTCAGTTACCGTGAGTCGGGTCTGGCCCATACCTGGGAAAGGGACAAAGCCGTAGCCCATTGGCTCAGAGAGCACCAAATCCCATGGACTGAGTTTCAAAGGGATGGAATCCTGAGGGGAATATCCAACCGAACAGGATGGGACGAAGCCTGGAAAACAGCCATGGAAAGTCCCTGTCTGGAAAATCAGTTTTCAAATATTCTTGCCGAGGTCCCCAGCCATCCCTTTTCCATCTGGGAACCCATAGCAGGCAGAAATCCGGAAATGCAGCCTGGAGGAGAAACTGCCGCATGGCGATATCTGGATGGATTTTCTGCAGGAAGGGCAAGCCAATACCTTCGTCACATTGCCCATCCTATTGAAGGCAGGAAATCCTCAAGCCGGTTGTCTCCCTTTTTATCCTGGGGGAATCTTTCTGCCCGGCAGGTGCGGCAAACTTTATTGGAACGGGGACTGAAAAAACAATTTCCCAGGGCTGGAAATGCCTTTCTGAGCCGGTTGAGTTGGCGATGCCATTTCATTCAAAAGCTGGAAATGGAAGTGGCTTATGAAAACCGTTGTATTAACCGGGTTTTTGAGACGCTTCCCTACCATGGAAACCAGGCAAACCTGGAAGCCTGGAAAAACGGAAATACCGGGATCCCCATGGTAGACGCTTCTATGAGGTGCCTGAATGCCACAGGCTGGATTCCATTCCGTCAAAGAGCTATGCTGGTTTCCTTTCTTTGTCATCACCTTGATCTGGACTGGAGAACCGGTGTTTACCACATGGCGCAAATGTTCCTGGACTATGAACCAGGCATTCACTTCCCCCAATTTCAAATGCAGGCCGGCACCACCGGCATGCATACCCTCCGCATTTACAATCCGGTAAAACAATCGCAGGACCATGATCCGGAAGGAGCATTCCTGGCTACGTGGATCCCTGAACTGCAGAAACTCCCACCTGCCCTCAGACATGAACCCTGGAAAATCTCCCCGATGGAAGCCAATTTTTACGGATTTACACCTGGAAAAGATTATCCCCTACCCTGCATTGATCTGGAAACCGCGGCTGCTTCGGCCAGAGAAAAAATCTGGGCTTACCGCAAAAAATCTGAAGTTCTCAGGGAAAATGCCCGCATCCGGCACCGCCATGTCCGGCCAGGTGTGAATGAAATGGGACAGAGTGGAAATGAATGAAAATGGTTTTTCAAGAAGAGTCTCCTTCCAGAAGAAAAACAGATTGAACTAGCCGTACCTCTGTCGAATCGGAGATTCGGGTACGCAACGACGTAGGCAAAGCCTACTCCGAAACTGGGGCATCGTCTGTATTTTGACTGAACTGTTTTCTGGTTTGACCGTTCTCCTTCTTTTTGGCTTGATCCAAAAAGAAGCAAAAAGATCAAGAACATCCAATCGGCCTGCCCGCATGGCCTCCGCTCCCCCGTGGATGTTCGGGCCAACGCACGTTGGGATGTTATCCGTTGTTGGGAAGAGCGTCGGTTCTGTGCTTTTTTGGTTTGGGATGACCGGAGCTTTTTTGACTGAAAGGTTGTGTTTGGGAACCGTACTCCTTCTTTTTGGCTTGATCCAAAAAGAAGCAAAAAGATCAAGAACATCCAATCGGCCAGCCCGCATGGCCTCCGCTCCCCCGTGGATGTTCGGGCCGACGCACGTTGGGATGTTATCCGTTGTTGGGAAGAGCG
>JBIPNA010000061.1:0-12839 GCA_044375665.1 Catalimonadaceae bacterium | reverse complement strand
GATCAAGAACATCCAATCGGCCAGCCCGCATGGCCTCCGCTCCCCCGTGGATGTTCGGGCCGACGCACGTTGGGATGTGGTCTGTTGTTGGGGGAGAGCGTTGGTTTTTGGTTTTTTTAGATAGTTTCCCAGTGCATTTTTGCTTACCAGGTTTATTCTGCAAACGTTCTTTTTGTCCCCTTGGGGACAATCTATTGGTAGAAAACCAATCCACATAGCATTACAAAGTGCCTTTAGGCACGAAATAAAATTGGCCGTTCCCATGGATATTAATCTGCCCCGAGGCCCCGCCTCCTCTTTGGATGTTCGGGCCGGCGAAACAGGGGAGTTGGTTGTGGATGGGAAAGTGGGGGCAATTGTTTTGAAGATGCCCAAACGCAGATTTTGTTTTACCAGCAGGTTGGCGGATTACATATCCGCATTATCAGGGTCCGCGATGCCCTGCGGAACATCCCGGACAGCCCAGTGTGTTGCGGATTGCAAATCCTACGATAATGGTTTCAGGTTTCAAACCTGAAACAGCGGCGGCCTTTGTTTTGAAGATGCCCAAACGCAGATTTTGTTTTAACAGCAGGTTGGCGGATTACATATCCGCATTATCAGGGTCCGGGATGCCCTTCGGAACATCCCGGACAGCCCACAGCCCAGTTTACCCGGTTCCAAGGGTATCAAATGAAAAAAGCCACCTTTTGAGGGGTGGCTTTCGGATGACCTGGAAAACGCTTTACCAGCTATTGCTGGCCGAGTGGTCGTTTGGGGTGATCAGGTAGATGTCTGTACTACCCATTCCACTTGCCCTGGCCGAAGAAATATACATTTTCCGACCTTTTTCCACTTCGAAATAATGGGTATCATTTCCGGGCGTATTGATGGGATAACCCAGATTTTCCGGCTCAGAAAAAGTATGGGTCTCGGCATCGTACACCGATTTGTATAAGTCGTATCCACCAAGCCCTTTCAAACCTTTGGAAGAAAAAACAATGGTCTTGCCATCTTCAAGCCAGATGGGCGCAATTTCGTCGTCGGTGGTATTCAACAACTTGGAAACCTTCCATGGCTTACCCCATTTGGCTTCGGTGCGTTTTTCGGAGACGAAGAGATCGTACGTTCCGTCGAAGAGGGAGTTGTTCACAAAGATGATTTTATCCATCGAGGGACTGAAGCATCCGTCAGGACGGAAGAATTTGGCTGGAACCTGAGACTTCACCAATTGTGGATCTTTGAACTCGTCTCCGTCACGCTCAGAAGACCAGAGTGATCCGCCGTGGTCGGCACTGAAGAGCAATATTTTATCTGATTTTTCAATCCATTGAACGGAAGAAAATTGCCCTTTGTGACCAGACCTGGGGTGGAGTGGTAAGGCTTTTCCCCATTTGCCATCTGCCTGTAAGAGCGAATAATACAACTTAGATGCGTATTGACCGTCGGCCTCAGGAACTTCGTTGGCGAACAGGGGACGTCTGGAGGTAAACACCATGATTTTTCCGTCGTCGGAAACCAAAGGCGAATGCTCGGTAAATGGGGTATTGATGTTTTCACCAAGGTTGGCTACTTCATACGGGGCTTTATCGCCGTGGAGGAAGTGAATTTCTGTCCGGTGAACCTGTGCGATGAGGTCTTCTACCCCTTTTCGGAATTCATCGTTCTGACTTGCCACCACCAGGTATTTCCTGTAGCAACGCAGGGCAGAATCGATTTTCATGTTGAGATGGTATGCCCGGCCAAGCCAAAACTGATAATTTGGGTTGACTTCGTTCTGAGGCGAGGCTGCCTTCTTGATGTGCTCCAATCCCTTCTCAGGCTTGGATAAGAAAAGGTGGCACATGCCAGCTTTGAGATGAGAATTTACATTGTCTTCGCCTTTGTAAATGAGTTCTTCGTACAAGGGAAGCGAGTTGTAGTAGTCCTCCTGTTCGAAAAGTTTCTCAGCTCTGTTCAGGGTTTCGGCCACCTGGGCCGTGCTGATTCTGGTCGTAATGGCGAATAGGGCAGCCATTGCAGACCAACGATTTAAGTTGATCATAAAAATGAATTAGGCTTTTGGTAGACTTCATTGAAAACCTGTTGCGAAGGTATTGGCCCACTGAATGAGATTTTGACCAGAAACTGTTGCAAAAGCTACATGCGTGAGAAACCCGGTAAGGAAAAGGCTCCGGGGCCTTAACCGCCTGCGTTGGGAGCTGTTCCCGGAAGTGTGGATTTCAAAGCCTGAGGAAGGTAATATTCTGACATCCAGCCATGTATAACTGGCGAAAATTTACCGGAAGCATCGTAGACCGGATATTCCCAGGTTTCAATGGTCTGGATAGGTTCCCGTTTCAATTGGATCAGGTTTCTCCAGATTCCTTTGTTTCCTTGCCGGAGTTTCACTTCCAAAGATGCATTCCATCCGGAATTTGCAAAGGTTGGTTTCAACTGAATCCAGGTATGTGGAGGCAAAAGAAAGTACATGCGGCTTCGTGGATGGGTAAGGGTCTGGAATCGGGCTACCCAGTCCTGCAGTGTACCGACATCCAGATGTCTTGCCAGATTGGCTCCGGGAGAAGGAGATGGAAGATGTGAAAGAAAAAAAGGCGGATTGCACACCACCACGTCAAAAAGTCCTTGTGCAAAAGAATCCATGGCCTGAATACGGAGGGGCAAAACCCGGAGCCGGGCCGGCCAGGGGGAACTGGCAAAATTTCCCAGACAATCTTCATAAGAACCCGGATCTGGCTCGACAGCGGTAAAAACGGCATCCTTCAGTTTCTGAGCCAGCATTAAAGAAAGGAGTCCGGTACCCGAGCCGGCATCCATTACTGAAGCAGAATGGAAAGCCTCTTCCTGCAAAGCCACCCAGGCCCCAAAGAGGCAGGAATCGGTGCACACTTTCATTGCGGACCTCCCCTGGCGGATGGAGAACTGCTGAAAATCGAACTGGTCTTTGCCCATGGTAAGGAATTATTTCCTGCCGTAATCGGCCGGATTTTCGCCCCAGGCCTCTGTTTCCCATTTGTACACGGGATTGTGTTTGGGATTTTCGGCCAGCCAGATGAGGGCCCGATCGACAAGGCGCCAGGCGTTTTCGGTTTTGGCATCGCGTTTGAGTTCGGACTTTACCTTTCGGTTGCGGACCCAGCTGAGGGCGGTCATGGAATCGGAGTAGATGGGCAGGGGTGAATTCTGGTTTTTGAGGAGGGCGAGGGCATGGACGATGCCGAGGAACTCACCGATGTTGTTGGTGGCCAGTCCGATGTGGTTGGAAAAGAGGTTTTGCTTATCGGGCATGAGGAAGCCCTGGTATTCGGTAGGTCCGGGGACGCCGAGGCTGGAGGCATCGACGACGACAAAGGGTCCGGAAGGCTTTTGGGCTTTGCCTGCATTTGAGCGGGAGGCCGGATTGAGGAAGGCCGGGCCGGCCCTGAAGGCTTCCATGGCATCCTTTTCGGAAAGGAAGCTTTTGTAGGCTGCGCCTTTGAACCCTTCAATCTGGGCCTGGACATCAGCCCAGGAGGTGTACACCCCGGGTTTCAGGCCCCTCCAGACCACATACCATTTTGCTTTGGTTGCCATTGATTAAACTGAGGAGCAAAAAAAGGGAAAGATGGGGAAGGAGATGTTTAATATTGAACGAGCATTTTAAAAAAACGCAAAAACAGCCCCCGCGTGAGGGATCCCCCGTTTTCAACATTTCAGTAACCTTGAACTGAAACCCATTTTCGCTTAGAGTATTGTGTTATCACGCCTCCTTCCTCCTGGTTAAAATATCTAATCGGGGACTAGTTTCAATTTTCAAATAGACTGTTTCAATACCGTAATATTTATGATCAGAGTGCCATACTTTTTATAGATATGAATAAGGAATTAGTCAGTTATTAATAGGTATCGAAACTATTTATTAGGCACAAGTGTACACAAAAACAGCTATTGCAGTATCCCATTTTAAATTTTTTCAATTCTATTTATCAAGTTTTCAGGCAGTTACGAATTGATTTATTAAGTGTGTTGAAAACAGGAAGATGGGGAAGGAGATGTTTAATATTGAACGAGCATTTTAAAAAAACGCAAAAACAGCCCCCGCGTGAGGGATCGGCGTGGAAAACCCGGAACCCGGGACCGGACGGAGGTTGATAGCGGGTAAGTGCGGGTGCATCGGGCCCGGGTGAGGATTTGCAACAAAGAGCCCGACGGCGACGAAGGAAGCCGGCACGCCCACCTTTTGCTGCGGGCTTTTGTCATGGTTTGGATGGCCCGCAGTCGGAACGCATCAGGCCCCAAAAGCGGAAAATGGGGTCCTTTTGGAAGAGTATTGCTGCGGTATGCCGGTTTCTCTGTGCTTTTCCCGTATTTCGCGGACCGCTACGGCAACGTATGGAAAGACTGACCGGCAAAAAGATTCTTTTGGGTATTTGTGGAGGCATTGCGGCCTACAAAATGCTGAGCCTGATCCGGCTCCTTCGAAAAGAGGGGGCGGAGGTGCAGGTCGTTCTGACGCCCAATGCCCGTGATTTTGTGGGTACGCTGAGTCCGGCTACCCTGGCGGGGCAGGAAGTGCATGCAGATCTTTTTGACGCCAAGACCGGGAAATGGGCCAACCATGTGGACCTGGGCCTCTGGGCGGACCTCTTCCTGATTGCGCCTCTGACGGCTTCGTCTTTGTCTAAAATGGCTTCGGGCCAGTCGGACAACCTGCTGCTGACCACCTACCTGTCGGCCCGATGCCCGGTGTGGGTGGCGCCGGCGATGGACCTGGACATGTGGGCACACCCCACGACCCGGCGGAACCTGCGGCAACTGGAGCAGGACGGTGTCCGCATTTTGGAGCCTGAAGAGGGTTTGCTGGCCTCCGGGCTTTCGGGAAAGGGCCGGCTTCAGGAACCGGAAACGCTTCTGGAAACGGTGGCGGCCCATTTTCAAACGGAAGGTCCCCTGAAAGGCAAATCGGTTTTGATTACCCTGGGGCCGACACAGGAAGATCTGGATCCGGTCCGGTTTATTTCCAACCACTCCACCGGAAAGATGGGTGGCGCATTGGCCCGGGCTTTTCTGGCGGCCGGAGCCCGGGTTTCGGTGGTAGCGGGTCCTGTAGCAAAAGGAGTTGTGCCGGCAGAAGCGAGGACCCAACCGGTGCGGACCGCCCTTGAAATGCTGGAGGCCTGCCAGGTATGGGCTCCCGAAGCCGATGTGGTGGTGTTTTGCGCTGCGGTGGCCGATTACCGGCCAGCTGAAAAGGCCACTGAAAAAATTAAAAAATCGGGCGACCGGATGACGATTGAGCTGGTCCGAAATCCCGATATTGCCGCGGAGTTGGGCGCCCGGAAAAAAAGTGGACAGTACCACCTCGGATTTGCCCTGGAAACGACCGACGAACTTGAAAATGCCCAGTCCAAACTGATCCGAAAAAACCTGGATGCCATTGTCCTGAATTCGCTTCAGGATGCCGGTGCCGGGTTTGCCCACGATACCAACCGCATTACCATTTTGTCCCCAAACGAAAAGCCCCTTGCCTTTGAAACCAAATCCAAACAAGATGTTGCCCAAGACATTGTCGACTATGTTGTCAGGAACCTTCCGGTGGCCTGATTTCTGCCGCATCCTTGCGGTGGTTTTTGTCCTGAGTATTCCGGCCAAAGGGCAGGAATTGCTTTGTGAAATCAATATGAATGCCGCAGGGGTTCAGAGTGTGGATCCAAGGGTTTTGAACGATATGAAGAGGGCCATGCGGGATTTTATGAATCAGCGGAGATGGACCAACGACAACTTCAAAACGGAAGAGCGGATTAAGTGCACCATTGCCCTGAGCCTTTCCGGAACAGTAGGCAACTATACAGCCAGTGCCCAGATTATTGCCTCCAGGCCGGTCTATGGTACGGCTTACGAAACCAAGCTGCTCAACTTTCTGGATAAAGACTGGGGCTTTCAATACACCGAAGGCCAGCCGCTGGATTTTCAGCCGGGGACGTTTACCAACAACCTGACTTCCCTGCTGGCCTATTATGCATACATCATTATCGGACTGGACTACGATAGTTTTTCTAAACTGGGGGGAAAAAATTACTACCAACTGGCCCAGCAAATAGGGCAAAATGCGCAGCAGGGCGGGTTGAAAGGCTGGAATCAGTTTGACGGAACCAATACCCGGTTTAACCTGCTGGAAAATCTGATGTCCCAGCAATTTGCCGGTTTCAGGGAGTCTTTGTACGAATACCACCGTAAAGGATTGGACACGTATACCGACAAACCGGAAGAAACCCGGACCATTCTGCTGGAGGTGCTCCGTCGTTTGAAAGTGGCCTTTGAGCAACGTCCGACATCGATTTTTGTGAAGACCTTTATTGACATGAAGGCTCCGGAGTTTATCCGGATCCTAAAAGAGGCCACCAAACCCGAGCAGAAACAGGAGGCATACCAATTGCTGATTGTGATAGACCCGACCAATACCGAAAGCTATTCGGAATTGATCAAATGAAGGGTAGCCTTCCAAACAAGGCCACCATCAGGTCATGGTGCATGTACGACTGGGCCAATTCGGTTTACAGCCTGATTGTTACCTCCAGTCTTTTTCCGGTGTACTATGGCCTGGTGACCAAAAGTGCTGCCCAGGGAAACATGGTTTCCTTTTTTGGTTTCAACATTCCGAATTCGGCCCTGTTTTCTTATGCTGTGTCGGCGTCATTTCTGCTGGCAGGGATATTAAGCCCTTTTCTTTCTTCTCTTTCGGACCTGGGTGGTCACCGTCGGAGGTTTCTGGGCATGTTTTGTACCTTGGGTTCCCTGTCATGTATGGCGTTGTATGGATTTTCGGCAGCACATCTGGAATGGGGAATCCTCACTTTCGTTCTGGCGGCTGTGGGTTACAGTTCAAGCATTGTTTTTTACAATTCGTTCCTGCCCAGCATCACCACCCCGGATCACTATGCCCGGGTAAGCGCAAGGGGTTTTGCCATGGGCTATATGGGTTCGGTGCTATTGCTGGTCATGATTTTGCTGCCGGTTCTCGTTCCTGGTTTGCCGCTGATCGGGGGGATGGATTTTCTGGAGGTTTGTCGTTATGGATTTCTGGCAACGGGGCTTTGGTGGCTTGGATTTGGATGGTTTGCCATTTCCGGTTTACCTGAAGATAAGGATTTGCCTTCGAAAAGCTTAGCCCAAACAGGCACCTGGGAACGCCTGCGTATTGCCCTGAAAAACACCCGCAATGTCCCGGGACTCGCCCGGTTTTTGGTGGGTTTCTTTTTTGTGAATACCGGCGTGCAGACCATCATGTACCTGGCGGCCATTTTTGGGGATATTGAATTGCATCTTTCTTCAGAAAAACTGATTCTGACCATCCTGATTCTTCAGGTGGTGGCCATCGGGGGAGCAAACCTATTTTCCCGCCTCAGCCGGGTTAGTTCAGACAGGACAACCTTGCTTTTGGCATGTGGGCTTTGGGTGGTCGTTTGTTTGTCGGCCTGGCAGGTTCAGACTGAAAACCAGTTTTTTGTTATTGCCGGACTGGTTGGATTGGTGATGGGCGGGAGTCAGTCGATGATGCGAAGTACCTTTACCCGGTTTTTGCCCCACCAGGAAAAGGGCAAGGCTGCGCTTTATGGATTCTTCGACTTGCTTGACAAATTCTCAACGGTGCTGGGCACCCTGGTCTTCGGCCTTGTGAACCAGTTGGTTGGCACGATGCGGGTGTCGGCTCTGGTGCTGACGGTTTTCTTTGTGCTGGGGGCCTTTTTTCTAAAAACGCTTCATCCTCCCACCTCGGAAAAAAACGAAACAGCCTGAGTCTGAAAAGTTAATCCTGCCAGGTCAATCTATTTGGTTCGCAAGTTTCCTGTTTACGGCATCCATCCACAAACCAGCTCCATGCAGGTTCCAGTGGGAGTCTCCTTTCCTGAAAACGGGCAATTGTGTTTTTCGAAAAGCGTTCTCAACGGAAACCACAACCGAATCGGGAAAACGTCGTTCCAACCGGCCTAAAACCTGATTGTATGGCTGGCCGGCCCATTCGGGAACGAGTATGGATGCCGGATTTGGTATGAGGGCAAGCCAGACTTCCTGGAAACCGCGGTTAAGATAATATTGCCTCAGGGACTGGATGTTGCGGGCAATTTGTTCAAGCTCAGATTCGGAATGTTGCCTGTACCCACTCATGTAAATGTATTTGGGATCTAAGGTCATGGTTTGGAGCAGCATCTGCTTTTCTGGCCATTCACAGACTTCAGTCGCCACCTTCCCCAGGAACTGTTGATTGAATACAGCTTTTGTTTCTTTAAGACGCAGGACCATGGGATTGCTGAAGAACAAAAGGTTGATGTTCTGCTCCGTTACCTGGGGCCGGCTGAGGTATTGGTTTAGATGTGCCAGCATGTCTTTGGGGGCAGGTTGATAAACGAAGCCCCCTGTTTTCCCCGGAATGACCGGCAATTTGTATTGATGGAGTTCCTGCCTTGAAAATCTGAGCAGGACGTGTTTTTCGGAACATTGAAGCAACATGATGTTCCGGGCGCCTGGTTGCGGTGACACAGTAATCTGACTTGGTCCGACATGGTTCCAGTTGGCATAACTATAACCGGAAACCAAAGGGAAATGACCAGCTTCAAATGGGGCACCGAAACTGTCTCCGAAGACGAAAAGATGCAGATTTTCTTTTCCTGAAGGGTTTGATGGGTAGGGAGGCAATACCTGCGTGGTGTCTTTGTACTGAGGCAAAAAGGAATACCGGTACAAATCACCCAGGGCATAAAAATTAAACCAGCGAGGTTGCAACCAGGCCATGGCCTGGGGGGATTTGACCCAAACATACAGTAGAAGAATTCCAAAAATGCCCAGAATATTCAACCAGCGAACCATCAGAATTGAAAGTAAATGAATGAGTTGGACTGAAATGTCCCCAGAAAATACGCTGTTACCGCCAGGCCGGCAATCCAGATCCACCCCAACAGGCGGAATCCCTTTTCCTGCCAGGAAAACCTTTCGGAGAGCAAAACCAGCACCGAAAGGATCAGCCCATAGATGCCTTGCTGAGGAGAAAGCGGCAGTCCGGGTGCATCTTTTGGAAACGCAGCACCCAGGACCCGAAGGGCTTCTTCAACCGACGTAGCCCTGAAAAATACCCAGCAAAAAAACACCCAGGCTTGTGTCCGGATCCACCCGATGAACTGACTTTTGCCTAAGGCTGACTTCCCCGACCAGAAAGACTCGACAGCGATGGCCAGACCATGAAGAAGCCCCCAAACCACAAAATTCCAACCAGCTCCGTGCCAGAGACCGCTTAAAGCAAAAACAAGAAAGAGGTTTCGGGCGGCTTTAAAGTTACCTGCCCGGTTTCCCCCAAGCGGGATGTACACATAATCACGAAACCAGGTGCTCAGGGAAATATGCCAGCGTCGCCAGAAATCGGATAAAGAGGTTGCCAGATACGGCTGCCGAAAATTGACCATCAGGTCGATGCCCAACATCCTTGCGGTTCCCAGGGCCATATTGGAATAGCCTGAGAAATCTGCATAAATCTGTATACCGAAGAAAAAGATGGCCAACCAGACCTGGGGAACGGAAGCCTGGCCCGGATCCCTGAAAACGGGGTCAATCCATTCTGTTAGGACATCTGCAACGGCCACCTTCATCCACAAACCCCGTACAAACTGAAAAATCCCCGGTTTTAATTGACCCGGATCAAAAGCAGGTAAAGGCGAAAACTGGGGTAAGATGTTTTGGGGCCGCTCGATGGGACCGGCCACCATTTGAGGAAAAAACAAGACATACAGGGCATATCTGGGCAAAGAGTGTTCGCAGGGGAAAGACTTCCGGAACACCTCAATGAGATAGCTCATGCTTTGAAAAGTGTGAAAGGACAACCCGACGGGCAGTATCCAGCTGTGGGCAGGCAGGTTAAATCCGGTCCAGCGGAGATTGTCTGCAAAAAAATTATAGTACTTGAAAACGGCAATCAGGCCAACATTGGCCATGAGGGCAAAAACCAGAACCAGCTTTCGTTTCTGGCCCTGAAGACGGTTTATCCACAAGGCAGCACCATAATCGAAACCGATCAATCCCAGCAGAATGAGAATGTAGGCAGGATAAGCCACCATGTAGAAATAGAGGCTGAGGACCAGAAGCGATGCCATTCGCCCTGCCGGAGTGCGGAAGGCTGAAAAAAGCAAAAGGCATAAGGGCAGAAAAAGAAAAAGATATTCTGCCGAATGGAACAACATGGGGCAAAGAAAAGGAGAAACCAGGAGAAGGTTCAGGACTAAGACAAGCCTTTGTAAAAGCAGGCCATTGCCCTTTCTTTCCCTTTGGCAGGTAGATATCCCTGAAAAAGGAAGTTTTTAGTTCGGGGTGGTCCCGATTTCAGGACCATCCCGATTTTGCTAAAAAACTATTTCAGTTTTCCGTTGTACAGCTGATAGTATTCATCGGCCATACGGTCCGAATCGAAGAAAGGCACGACATCCTTCATGGTGGTTTTCATCATTTCAAACCAATCCTTAGGGGAATCATAATACCTGGGCAGAACCTCTTTTTCCAGCAAATCAAGAAGGTTGTGGCAATCCTGATCGTCCTGGTATTCGATGGGCATGTGCTCGTCGACAACAGGCAGAATAAATGCATTTTTGCCATGTTGGGCATATTCACAAACCCATCCATCCTGGATAGAAAGGTTGATGGCTCCATTCATGGCTGCAGTCATGCCGGAAGTTCCGGAAGCCTCCCTTGGCCGGCGGGGGGTGTTCAACCAAACATCAGCACCTACTTTCAAAAGCTTTGAGAGCTCAAGTTCATAAGGCGTCAGTACGGCGGCATTGGGCATGGTTCTGGTCACTTCTACCAGGTGATTGAAAACGGAAATGGCACCATGATCGCCAGGATAAGGCTTTCCTGCCCAGATCACCTGTACCTTTTTATCGGTGCGGGCCATGAGTTTGTTGAAACGGACAATATCGTGCATGAGGAGCGTTGCCCTTTTATATTCCGCAAAACGCCTGGCCCAGACAATGATAATAGAGTCTTTGTCAAACAACTTTCCGGTCTGATTGGCCACCTGTTCGATCAGGCGTTTTTTCAGGTGCATTTTCCGATCCCTTAAAGCATCATCGTTTGAAGCATCCAATGCTTTCCGCATGGCTTTATCGCCCCAGTAATTCATGTTTTGGGCATTTGTAATGCTTTTGATTTCACAAATTCCGGGATGCTCCTTCCACATTTCCCGGCTTACTTCACCATGCAGCTTTGAAACCCCGTTGGCAACCCTGGCCAGACGGAGAGCTACAAGGGAGTGATTGAAAACATGCCCATATTCTCCGGAAACTTTTCGGGCTTCATCGAAGGTAAGGTGTCCGAAAAAGCTCATTTTCTCTAAAAGGGCTATGGAATGCTCTTCGTTTCCGGCTTTCTCAGGGGTATGGGTTGTAAAAACCACCCGCTTTGTCACTTCAGCAACATCGCGGTATTTATCGTACAAATGAAAAACCAGTGGAAGGGCATGAGCTTCATTCATGTGGTAAACCTCGATGGAAGGATCGAGGGCTTCCACCACTTTGGCGCCTCCCATCCCAAGGACAATGCACTGGGCAATTTTTGCTGCAGTGTCGCTGTCGTACAATTTATGGGTGATGGTTCTGGCCAGATAATCATTTTCTGGTATGTCGGTTGTTAGGAAGTACATCGGACAAGTTCCGAAGATTTCAGGAGCCAGATACATGGCCTTTACATAGACCTGATGTTTGTTGATGTAAATGGGCACCATGATGTCGGTTTCCTTCAGAAATGTGTAGTGCTTCTGCTGAAACAAAACATCCATTCCATTGTCGGATCGCCTTACCTGATCGTAATACCCGAACTTCCAAAGGATTCCGATCCCGATCATGTTCTGCTTCAGATCATAAGCAGAGTGCATGTGAGAACCAGCAAGGTAGCCCAATCCACCCGAATAGGTTTTCAGGCTTTGGGCAACGGCAAACTCCATAGAGAAGTAGGCCACTTTTTTCTCGTACTTTTTATTGATTTTGTAAGGATGTAAATTCGAAACTGACACTGGATAATGATTTAAAAAGTTGATTTTCAATCCTGACCAAAAAAGGAATGAAAATTTGGAAGCACAACAATACAAAAAACCGCCAAATAGGATGGACCAGGACAGGCTCCTGAAAATTTCAATTTCGGACCCAAAAAATCACGGGCAAGGGATACAGGCAGGAAAACATCAGCTCCTGAGGTTTCAGTTTTAAACCAAATTACGGGACAGGAGTTTTGATGAGGTTGGCGGGCATTAAATGGAAAAGCCCGATATTTGCCGGCCGAAATACACCTGATTGATATGACAACCGCTCCACATTTCACCATTCCGAAAACTCCGGTAGGTACAAAACTCAATTGCAAAGGCTGGGTTCAGGAAGCTGCCCTTAGAATGTTGCTCAACAACCTGGATCCTGATGTTGCAGAGCGTCCGGAGGATCTGGTGGTTTATGGGGGGACGGGAAAAGCAGCCAGAAATCCGGAGGCATTTGAACAAATTGTCAAGGCACTGAAAGATCTGGAAGATGATGAAACCCTGCTTATTCAATCTGGAAAGCCGGTAGGAATTTTGCCAACCCATCCGGACGCACCGAGGGTGATTCTTGCCAACAGTCACCTTGTTCCCCATTGGGCAAACTGGCCGGAGTTTCGGAAACTGGAAGCCATGGGTCTGACCATGTATGGCCAGATGACGGCAGGATCGTGGATTTACATTGGCTCCCAGGGAATCGTTCAAGGCACTTACGAGACTTTTGCTGAAGTGGCCCGGCAGCATTTTGGCGGTACCTTAAAGGGAACCCTCAATGTCACCGCCGGATTAGGCGGTATGGGCGGAGCTCAACCATTGGCCA